>JAFQDI010000191.1 GCA_017416055.1 Lachnospiraceae bacterium | reverse complement strand
GGTTCCACCGATTCTTTTCTCGGAGACGATGCGAGATCTGGATTTAGTGGTCAGCGTCGCTCATGTGGGAGGCGTGGATCCCGAGGCGAGCCATTCCACGGTGGAGATGCGCATTTCTATCGCGACGGAACTGGCTGCATTGCTGGGGCTTACGAACGTATCTTGGGTTGGATCTCATGCAAAGATCCACGGATCACTGGCCAATTACTCTGTGCATATGGGATCGGGCGTGGTTCACGCGGAAGGTGCCGGTATGATTTCCATCTTGCCGGTGCACGCTCAAGCCAGAGGGCGCATTTTCCTTCCGTTTGCGGATGATGATCCCAGAACGGCGGAGATTATGTCCAAGATCATTCTTTTGGCAGAAGACAAAAAAATCAAGGACCCCTCGATTCTGACACAAATTCGTGCATAGCAAAAAACTCCGCCGACGGCATTTTGTCTGGCGGAGTTTTCCTTATGTTTCTTAACTTTTCCTTATTTACCATCCTGCGTACTTGCTATTTTCAAAAAAAGAATTATAATTAAACTGTGGCATCACTGCCACGTCTTGTTTTGATGTAATTTTTGAGGAAATACAGAACATAGATTGGAGATACGGATGTTCAAAATTTTGATTGCTGAAGATGACAAAGAGCTGAGAATGATGTATCAGCGCGTCCTTGTGAAAAACGGATATGCTGTCAGAGGGGTGGCCAACGGAAAAGAGGCACTGGAAGTCATCGATCAGGAATACATTGATCTGATTATTTCGGACATTATGATGCCGGTGATGGACGGCTATGAGTTTGTGCGGACGCTTCGCGATTCGGGGAATAAGACACCGGTGCTGATGATCACTGCGAAGGGAGCGTTTGACGATATGCGTCAGGGCTTCCTGTCCGGAACTGACGATTACATGGTCAAGGCAGTGAATGTCAATGAGATGGTACTGCGCGTCGGTGCACTCTTGCGCCGCGCGCAGATGATCAACGAGCGCCGACAGATAGTCGGGAACACGGAGATGGAGTATGATTCCATGACAGTGATCACGCCGGAGGGAAGACAGATCCTGCCGCAGAAGGAGTTTATGATCTTATATAAACTTGCGTCCTACCCGGGGAGGATTTTTACAAAGCAGCAGATTATGGACGATATCTGGGGATATGACAGTGAGACTGATCCCCATACGGTGGACGTACATATCGGGCGGTTGAGAGAACGTTTCCGTGACAATCAGGATTTCCAGATTGTGACCATGAGAGGTCTCGGTTATAAGGTGGTTAAAAAGTCATGACAAAACAGGAGAAGTACGAGCAAAAAAAGGCAGAAAAAAGCGGACTGCATATGCGGGTTTATTTTGTACTCCTGGTATTTCTGATTCTGGGTGTGGCGGTTGTGGCCGTTATTTTGGCTCAGTATATTGTACAGAAGTATTGGGGAGACCCGTTGCCGACAGGAGTTTGGCTTCTGTTGGCTGGTTTGGTCATCAGCGGTGGTATTAGTGTCGCGGTCGGCGTGGAATTTTTGAAGCCGTTCACACGGATCAGCCGGGCCATGAAGCGGATTAAAGAGGGTGAATTTGATACCAGACTCGACGAGAAGAGCAATATTCAGGAATTTCGGGAAATTTATCAGAACTTCAATATGATGGCGAAGGGCTTGCAGTCCATCGCCGTGTTGCAGAATGATTTTGTTTCCAACGTGTCCCACGAGTTCAAGACGCCGCTGAATGCCATCGAGGGTTATGTCACCCTGCTGGAAGACCGAAGTCTCTCTCCGGAGGAGCAGGATGAATATGTGGAAAAGATCCTTTTGAACACACGCCGCCTGTCTGAACTGGTCGGAAATATTTTACTTCTTTCCAAAGTGGAAAATCAGGCGGTTCAAGAGAAAAAGAATCGGTTCCGTCTTGACGAGCAGGTTCGCCAGTCGATTTTTTCGTTGGAGTCAAAGTGGACAGAGAAAGAGATCGAGTTTGATATCGACATGGACGAGGTTACGTATGAAGGCTATGAGAGCATGATGATGCATGTGTGGGTCAATCTGATCGACAATGCGATCAAATTCAGCCCGAAAGGCGGACAGATCAGTATCACCTTGCAGGAGAACAGTGACGAGTTCTGTTTTGTGATCAGGGATTATGGGCAGGGTATGACCGAAGAAGAACTGAAGCATATCTATGATAAGTTTTATCAGGGAGACACCTCCCACCGCGCAGAGGGAAATGGCCTTGGACTGTCCCTGGTAAGACGAATTCTGCGCATCAGCGGCGGGCGGATCAGCGTGGAGAGTCTGCCGGAGCAGGGAAGTAGTTTTTCCGTGTTTTTGCCCATAAAATGAGAAAAATCAACTGGGGTTGAGCCACAGTTGAACTTGATTTGCATTTCCTTTGATACGATGTCGGGTAAGATGGGCGAAGTATCAAGTAGGAGGAGACTTAAATGAAGTTTATCAGGTGTGTAATTTATTTGGCTTTGACCGGTTTTTGGGGATTTCTGGTCGGGCGGATTTTGCCAAAGAAGTGGTTTAAGCATGACAGTACTTGGTTTTCGAGCCGTGCATTTGAATTGGATGGAAAGTTCTATGACCGTTTTGCTATCCGAAAATGGAAGGATCATTTGCCGGATATGAGTAAGGTGTTTCCTCGCTGGATGCCTTCGAAATCTCCAAAGATGGGAAGGCAGACGGCGGAAGATGTGAAGCTGAATCTGCAGGAGACGTGTGTCGCTGAAGTAATTCACAATGTGCTTGCGATGTTAGGCTTTGGATGTGTGCGTATCTGGTCGGGACCGGGCGGAGTGGTGATGGCACTGCTTTGTCTGCTCGGAAATGTGCCTTTTGTGATGGTCCAAAGGTACAATCGGCCCAGATTTGCGAAACTATATGACAGATTGAAAAGAGCCAGCGAATAAACTGGAGAGAGATACAAAGAGGAGTTCAAGATGAAGGTTTTGATTTTGACCTGTAACACCGGTGGCGGACATAACACAGCGGCGGCTTCTATTGAGGAAGCATTCGAGCGAAGAGGAGACGTTTGTGAGATCGAGGACGCATTGGAATTTATCTCTGAAAAAATTTCCAAGATGTTTGGTAAAGGGCATAGCCGTATGTATCGCTATATGCCCAGTGTGTTCAACCACGGATACAAGCTTTCCGAGCAGATTCCCGGTTTGCTTCAGGAAAACTCAGGAGCATATCGCTTTTTCGCGTTGGGATCAGACAAACTGAGTGAATACATAGTAAACGGACAGTACGAATTGGTGATTTGTACTCACGTCTTTTCTGCAATGATGCTTTCGCATGTATTGAAAGAAAGAAAGCTGAATATCCGAACCGGGTTTGTGGCCACGGATTACACTTGCTATCCGGGAATTGATGCCAGCAATCTGGACTGGTATTTTATTAGCGATGAATCGCAGATAAAAGCCTACGAGGAAAAGGGTGTTTCGAGAGAAAAACTGGTTGTGACCGGTATTCCGGTGAACAGGCGGTTCATGGAACCGACAGACAAGTCGTTGGCTAAAAAGCGGGAACAGATCCTGAACGGAGAAAAACACCTGTTGATGATGTGTGGCAGTATGGGATGCGGTCCGATGAAGGAACTGGCGGAGGAACTGGCAGAGAAACTGCCAAAAGATGCTGTCCTGACCATTATCTGTGGAACCAACGAGTCGCTTTATCGTAAACTGGAACGTCGATTTGAGAATGATACGAGAGTGCGTGTTCTGGCTTATACCAGACGGATTCCGGAGTTAATGGACAGCGCGGATCTCTATCTGACCAAGGCAGGTGGACTGAGTACGTCAGAAGCACTCAGCAAGCAACTTCCGATGTGCTTTATTCAGGCGGTAGCCGGCTGTGAAGAGTACAATCAGGAATACTTTGTGAGCCATGGCATGGCAGTGACCGGCGAGACGACAGAGGAGTTGGCTGAGCTTTGCGCAGAACTGCTGGAGGACGAAGTACGCCTTGAGCAGATGAAAATACGGATGAAAGAAGAAAGCCCGGGAAATGCAGCAAAAAATATTGTTGATTTCCTGAAGAACGGGGAAGAATAAAAGATGAAAATCGATTGGATAGATTACCGCAGGTTGCGGCCGAACAATCTGAATTCCGAAGAATTCCGCCACCTGTGGTTGTTACTCTACTGGGCTGTGTACGGACTGATGTTTCGTCTGGTGGAGACGAACCTGTACCCGTACGAAGCCTACACACCGATCTATCATCCCATAGATGACCTGATCCCGTTCTGCGAATTGTTTGTGATTCCTTATGTGTTCTGGTTCTGGTATCTGGGAATCGCGACGGTTTTTCCGTTGCTTACGGATCGGGATGCCTTCAAAAAGATGATGTATTTTCAGATGATCACCTACTCGGCGACTATTTTGATCTATCTTGTATTTCCGAATTGTCAGGAACTGAGACCGGACAGCTTTGAGCGGGACAATATTTTCACCCGGTATATGGCCGATTTCTACGCAAGTGACACGAACACCAATGTGTTCCCTTCGCTCCATGTGATCGGTTCCTTTGCGGCTATGCTGGGACTCTGTACGACGAAAACCTTCAACACACGTTTCTGGTGGATCGTGAACTGGGTGATTTGTATCCTGATTTGTATGTCCACAGTATGCTTAAAGCAGCATTCGATCCTCGACGTGGTGGGTGCAGTTCCGCTGATGCTTTTTGCGTGGTGGGTGGTGTACAAACGAAAACCGGGAAAGCGCAGTACCGCCAGGGCATGAGCAAATGAAGTTGAGGGAAAGGGGGGCAACCCATGTTGATCAATTCCATAAACCGGACCATTTCGATGATGGGACAGCTTTTGGACCCCAGAAAGAGTACGGTACCGATGATTGATTTGCCTTCCAATAAACCGTCTTGTTCCGGCGGAGGGGTGAAGCAGCCATTGCCTCGGATCAAACCGGAAGCGGCCGGCGTTTCATCGGCGCATATTGAGGCGTTTGTACGGGAAGTGCTCGCGGATAAGACAATCCGGATGCATGGTCTTATGATCCTGCGGGGGGGCAAGGTGATCTATGAGACGAGTTTTGGCAACCAGGATTTGAGTGTGTGGAAGTACACGTTTTCCGCTTGCAAAAGTGTGACTTCATTGGCGGTGGGTATGTTGATCGACGAGGGGAAACTTCAGCTGGAAGACCGGATCATCGACCTGTTTCCTGAGAAAGCCACAGCAGTCAACCGCCTTTG
>JAFQDI010000190.1 GCA_017416055.1 Lachnospiraceae bacterium | reverse complement strand
TCAATATGGATGGGCTCAAGCCTCCCTACATGCTGCTCAGCAATCACATGAATTTCATCGACTTTGAGTTGGCCGCCGTCGCAACATATCCTCATCCGGTCAACAATGTGGTAAGCATTGATGGTTATGTGGTCAAATTCTGGCTGATGGAGTGGATCGGCGCAATCGCGACCCGCAAATTTACCAACGATCTTCATCTGGTGAAATCCATTCGCAAGGTATTAAAGCGGGGCGATGTGCTTGCTATGTATCCGGAAGCTCGCTACTCTCTCGATGGCACCACTTCTTTTCTTCCGGATTCCCTCGGCAAGCTGGTCAAGATGAATCAGGTTCCGGTGGTGACAGTAATCCACCGAGGTAATCACTTGCATGCTCCCATATGGAACTATTTCAGCAAGCGTCGTGTGCCGTTCCACACAACTTTCACTCAGTTACTTACCCCTGAACAGATTCGGGCAATGTCAGTGGATGAAATCAATCACGCGCTGCGCGAGGCGTTTATTTATGACGACCACCGTTATCAGAGGGAAAACCACATTCGAATCACCGAGCAAAACCGCGCGGAAGGTCTGCACTTTATTTTATATCAATGTCCGCACTGCAACACTGAGTTTCAGATGGATTCCAAAGGCAGCGAGCTTTTCTGTACAGCCTGCGGCAAACGTTGGACGTGGCATGAAGACGGCCGATTGGAAGCTCAGGCCGGAGAAACCGAGTTTGACCGCATTCCCGACTGGTTCAAATGGGAGCGTGAGCAGGTTCGTGCTGAGATCGAACGTGGCGAGTATTCGTTCCATGACGAGGTAGAGGTGTATTCTCTCCCTCGATGCTGGAGATATATCCCGTTGGGAAAGGCTACTCTCTCCCACACCATGGAGGATGGCTTTGTTCTGGAAGGTGAATACCGTGGCGAGAAATACCGAATCCAGCGCATCCCGGCACAGACTAACAGCCTGCATATTGAATATGAGTTTGGGCCACTGAAGAAACGGGAGTGTGTGGATATTTCTACAGAAAACGATTCGTTCTACTGTTGTACCTCGAAACGAACAGTGACGACGAAGCTGTCGTTTGCGACGGAGGAGTTGTATCAGAGAAGTGTGAGGAAAAGGTAAAAATGCGACATCATCTGAAACCCTCGCTTCTAGCTCCGCTTTCAGATACGCGGCATTCGCTGAATGCCGCTATAAACAGGAAGAAGGTCCTCGGTTCAAGCAAGCTTGACCATGGACCTTCTTCCTGTTTATTACGTCGCTCAGCTCATTGCTAACGCGTTACATCATCCCCATGTTTCCGCCTGCGGGCATTGCAGGAGTGGGCTCTTTGATGGTTGCCACTACGGACTCGGTGGTCAACAGAGTGCTAGCCACACTGTTTGCGTTCTGCAGTGCACTTCTGGTTACCTTTGCAGGATCCAGGATACCCGCTGCAACCATATCCACATACTCATTGTTCAGCGCATCAAAGCCAACACCTACGGGAGACTCCTTCACTTTATTGATGATAACGCTGCCTTCCAGACCTGCGTTTGCTGCAATGTGGTACAGAGGTGCCTCCAGTGCCTTCATTACCAGCTCTGCACCGGTCTTCTCATCACCGGACAGGGTCTCAACCAGCTCTGCCAGCTTCAGGGTGGCGTGTACGTATGCGGATCCACCGCCTGCGATAACACCTTCCTCAACTGCTGCTCTGGTCGCTGCCAGTGCATCTTCCATGCGAAGCTTTGCTTCCTTCATCTCGGTCTCGGTCGCTGCGCCAACACGAATCACAGCAACACCGCCGGACAGCTTCGCCAGTCTCTCCTGAAGTTTCTCTCTGTCATAGTCAGAAGTAGTCTCTGCCATCTGTACCTTAATCTGGCCTCTTCTTGCCTCAATTGCCTCTGCAGAACCTGCACCATCAACGATGATTGTACTCTCCTTACCTACTTTGATAGACTTCGCACGTCCCAGCAAGCTCATATCCGCTTCCTTCAGTTCAAGTCCTACCTCTTCAGAGATCACCGCACCACCGGTCAGAACAGCAATATCCTTCAGCATCTCTTTTCTTCTGTCGCCGTAGCCGGGTGCCTTTACGCCAACTACGTTGATCACACCGCGCAGCTTGTTCACGATCAGGTTGGTCAGTGCCTCACCCTCAATATCCTCTGCGATGATCAACAGCTTCGCACCTGCCTGAGCGATTTGCTCCAGAACAGGCAGAATCTCCTGCATGTTGGAAATCTTCTTGTCAGTGATCAGGATATAAGGGTTCTCCATCTCACAGGTCATCTTTTCCATGTCATTGCACATATATGCGGAGATATATCCGCGGTCAAACTGCATACCCTCTACCAGGTCAAGCTCAGTCTTCATGGTCTTGGACTCCTCGATGGTGATCACACCATCCTTGGAAACCTTCTCCATCGCGTCAGCGACCATCTCACCGACCTCATTGTCGCCTGCAGAGATCGCTGCCACACGTGCGATCTGCTCTCTGCCGCTGATAGGGCTGCTCATCTCACGGATCGCCTCAACTGCCGCGTCAGTAGCCTTCTTCATACCCTTTCTCAGGATAATCGGGTTAGCGCCTGCTGCCAGATTACGCATACCTGCATTCACCATCGCCTGCGCTAAAACGGTAGCGGTAGTGGTTCCATCGCCTGCGACATCGTTTGTCTTGCTCGCTACTTCCTTGATCAGCTGAGCACCCATATTCTCGAATGCATCCTCAAGCTCGATCTCCTTCGCGATAGTCACACCGTCGTTGGTGATCAGGGGAGTGCCGAACTGCTTATCCAAAACAACATTTCTGCCCTTCGGTCCAAGGGTCACACGAACGGTATTTGCCAACTGGTTTACACCTGCTTCAAGAGCAGCTCTGGCTTCCGCACCAAACTTAATTTCCTTTGCCATGTCAAAATTCCTCCATATTTTCAAATTCATTCCCGGGCTATCTATAAACTCATCACCTCAGGACATCAATCTGCAGATCAGTCCTCGACAATCGCCAGAACATCTCCCTGCTTTACTACGATATATTCCTCAGTACCGAACTTTACATTCGTTCCTGCATACTTGGAGTAAATCACCTTATCACCGGGCTTCACTTCCATCTTCACTTCCTCGGTTCCGGGTCCAACTGCAACGACCTCTGCCTCTGAAGGTTTCTCCTGTGCACTGGTGGTCAGAATGATTCCACCCTTTGATTTCGTCTCTGCCTCAACCTGCTTCAATACGATACGATCACCTAAAGGTACTAATCTCATGTTTTTGTCCTCCTATTTCAGTTTGTTAGCACTCTTTATCATTGAGTGCTAAACACTGTTGATATATTAGCGGTTTTCTCTTCAAAATGCAATTTGCTATTTTGCTCTGTTTTAGTATGTTTTTAATCGTTTTCTTTGTTTTTCTCTCGTTTTCTTTGTTTTTCTTGATATTGATCTTTTTTATGAAGAATCTATAAACAGGCGATTAATATTTCCTGTCGTGCTGCAGCCGACTCAAATCCCCCACGCTTCTCCCAATCGTTTCACTGCCTCGCGGATCTCCTCCGTACTCATCCGGGCAAAACCGAGAAGAATGGTGGCGCTTTTCGCCTCCCCCTCCAGATAGTATCTGGAGGAACCATACACACGCACACCAGCCTGCTCCGCTTCAGCCATCAATTGCAGTTCGCGCTCTCGCACCGTCTGAGTTCTTCCCTCGGCTGCTCCCGAAGGCAACGACCTCTCCTCCAACAGAATATGGATACCGGCATGTTCTCCCCGAATACGGAAACGCCCCTGAAACGGGCGTAACAGTTCCAGCAACAGATCATGTTTTGCACGGTAAACGCCCTTCATGCGGTTCAAGTGCCGCTCATAATATCCACTCCGGATGAACCGCGCGAGAATCTCCTGATCGATTCGGGATACGGTCGTCGCATAGAAACGACATCGCTCATTGTACCGCACAAGTAACGGCTCAGGCAAAATGAGGAAGCTCACACGGATTCCTGGCGCAATGGATCGCGAAAACGTTCCCAGATAAATCACATGCTCCCCATGATCATACCCCTGCAGAGAAGGAATCGGTTTTCCACGGTAGCGGAATTCACTGTCGTAATCATCCTCGATAATATACCGTCCATCCTTCGCCGCCGCCCACGCAATCAGCTCCATACGGCGTTTCTGCGGCATAATCCTTCCGGTTGGAAACTGATGCGACGGCATCACATAAGCCAGTGAAGCCTCCGATGCTCTCAGTTTCTCCATGTCCATGCCCTGCTCATCCATGGGTACCGGAATTACCTGATTTCCCAATCCCTTGAACACGCGATAAGCCTGCATATAGGTCGGATTCTCCATAGCAATCACGGTATCGCCTCCGATGATCTGATCCAAAAGCATCAACAGATATTCACTTCCTGCACCGACCAGAATCTGCTCTGTCCGGCAATTCACCCCACGGGCAGAGTAGACATAGTCTCGGATCGCCTCACGAAGCCCCCGCTCGCCCTGCGAATCTCCGTGGGCAAACAGATCACCGTCCACCTCGGAAAGAACTTCTCTGGCCAATTTTTTCCAGCGATTTGCCGGAAAACCGTCCGCATCGATACCTCTCGCACTGAAATCATACCGACAGTTATCCTCCGTTTCCGGCGGTTTAATCACCTTTTTTTCTTCCGAGCGGATCTCATACAGACTATCCACCCCTGCGGCAAAATACCCTTTACAGGGAACAGCCGTCAAATAGCCTTCCGCAATTAGCTGATCATAAGCCAACTGTGTAGTGCTCCGGCTGACCCCAAGGTGTCCGGCAAGCCGTCTCGTCGACGGAAGTTTTTTCCCCGCCTCGATTTTTCCCTGCCGGATTTCCTCCCGTATGTGACGATATATCTGCTCATACAACGGTTCTTTTCCGTTTTCTTCCAACAGAACGGTTAATTCATACATCGTCTTAATTATCCTTCCCGATTCGGAAATTTTTTCCGTTTTTTTCATGCATGATTCGCCAAAAAGTCCACCTTTCCCTGTTCGCCTGTGGCCAAACGAGGAGAAATGCCATCTTTTAACGGATTTTTTGTCAAAAAAGCTTCTGCGATTGAAATTGACAGGTCTTTTTCTTCTTTGCTAAACTACCCTTACCGCCGACAAAAAAATGATTCCCAGGATATTCCGGCGGCTTACATACCGAAAATAAACCACGATAAATCATTCCAACCACAGAAGGGAGATCCATCATGATGAACGGACTCAATGTCGCTATCGCTGATCACAACGATCAGATCCGCGCCGCACTGGCCAGTCAGATGCAATCTGACAGCGAACTCCATTTAGTCGGAACCGCCAAGGACGGTTTCGAGGCCTACAATTTGATTAAACAAAAAGAACCGGATGTGATGGTCATCGATCTGGTCATGCCCAGATTCGACGGTTTGAGCGTCCTCGACCGTGCAAAATCTGACACTTCGATCACCAAACCACCCAAATTCCTAGTGCTCACCAGCATCAATAACGAGCGAATCATCAACGATGCTTTCAATCTGGGGGCCAGCTATTTCATGCTGAAGCCCTGCGACTCTCAGATGGTCATCAAACGG
>JAFQDI010000189.1 GCA_017416055.1 Lachnospiraceae bacterium | reverse complement strand
TTCCTTCCTTGCTGGTCGCCCAAATCTTTCCGCCATGATCCTCAATGATCTTTCTCACGATGGACAGGCCAATACCGCTTCCGCCGGTGGACGAGGTCCTGGACGAATCGGTGCGGTAGAACCGATCAAAAATGTAGGGCAAGTCCTTGGCTCCGATACCTTTTCCGTTGTCCTCGATCTCCACCTGCACGAAGTCTCCCACGTCCTTTAAGCGGATATTGATGATGCCTTTCTTCTTGTCCATGTACTTGGCTGAATTTCCGATAATATTGTTCACCACGCGGCGAAGCTGCTCCGCATCGGCAATCACGATCACATCGTCATCCAGATAATTAAAATATCCCAGCTCAATATTTCGCGACTCCAGCTCAATGCTGCGCTCCTCCACACAGTCCTTGAAATACTCTGCGATATTGATCTTCGCGAAGGTGTAAGGGATGCGGTTGGTGTCAATTTTACTGTAGAGGGTCAGCTCGTCGATCAATCGGTCCATGTCATTCGCCTTATTGTAAATGGTGCGAATATACTTCTCTACTTTCTCCGGTGAAGATGCCACTCCATCCAAAATTCCCTCCGCGTAACCCTTGATCGTGGTTACCGGGGTCTTTAGGTCATGGGAAATATTGCTGATTAATGCCTTGCTCTCCGCATCGAACTGGATCTTCTCCTCATAAGTATCTTTTAATCGAAGGCGCATCTCCTCGAAGTCCCGGCAGAGATCACCAATTTCTCCTTTGTCTGAAGTGTCCACCTGAAAGTCCAGATTACCCTCCTTGATCTCTTTCGTCGCCTTCTGTAGTAAGTGAATCGGCTGTACCATCTCCCGATAGATCCAGGCAACGACGATCAGTGCTACAACAGTAATCACGATAAAAATCATCATAAATACCTGCGTGAACATCGCCCGTATTCCCTTTCCGAGCATATTCGTGCGGGTCACAATGTACACGCTTCCAGGTGTCCCATCGGAAAAGGTTAAGTCGTGGCTCTGAATCAGCATGTGGTCAAAGAAAAATACATGCCCTCTCTCCGGTTCCTCCTCTTCCTTTCCGTAAATCGCACTGGGCAGCCAGTTCAGATCATCGCGGGAGTCGCCACAATAAATTGCCGTCCCGTCTCTGCTCACCACGAGATGGGAGTACACCAATGTCAGTTCCTGATTTACCTCATCAAGAATTGCTCGCTCCAGGAACTGGTCCGGATCCTCCGCCGCTTTCTTGTAAATCTTTCTCTGTGTTTCCTCGGTGATGTCACCGAAAATCTGGATTGCCGCAGTAGAAAACACGTCTGTCACTAAATTTTTATCGCTATTGTTCTGAATGGCGTGAAACTGAACTCCTCCAAAGATAACCAGCCCCAAATAGGCCAGCAAGAGCGGAAGAACCATCAGCGAAATAATCACTGTCAGAAGTTTTGTCCTGAATTTCATAAAATACCCTTCTCTTCGGAGCGCTTTTCCTTTTTGTCTCCGTTATTATCAGTGTACACTACAACCGTGTTTTTTTCCATGTAAACGGATGAAAATTTTTCTAAATTTTTCATAAATCACACATCTTGTACTCCCACACATACAAACGGAGCTGCCAAAGACAGCTCCGCAAACACTCTGTTTATTTCTGCCACAACGTCTCCGGATACACGCCCGCATCTTTCAGTGCCTGAAGGGCTGCGACAACGCCCGGCTTGTCCTCCTTGTAGGTCACACCGTACCAACGATCCTGAGAAGTCATTACCTTAACGGTAGCCTTTCCCTCGCCGAGCAATTCGCCAACCACCTTCGGAATGTAGAATTCGCCCTTCAGCGGGTTCTCCTCTCCGCTCACCACCTTATCCAAAAACTCCACAAACTTCGTCTTCAATTCGCCCATAATACCCGGGGTGAAGCCCCAGAAATTCATGGAAACCGGAGTTCCGGCCGGAACATCCGTCCAAGTCGTCCCCTCATCTTCGGTGTATGCTGCACCGTAAGGACGCTTCTCGATCTTCGTGCGCTCATCGATCTTCGTCAGATATCCGTCTTCCATCGCACACACGCCGCGCGCAACCGTTCCGTGATCCGTCACCGTGTTCTCAATGCGATAGCCGATCATCGCGTAGCGGTACTTCTCATCATCCTGTGCACTCACCAGATACTCATACACCTGCTTGTACGCCTCTGGTCCGTAATAATCGTCCGCGTTGATGACCGCAAACGGTCCGGTCACCGCCTCCGCGCACGCCAGGATCGCATGTCCGGTTCCCCAAGGCTTCACACGGTCCGCAGGAACGAAATATCCCGCAGGAAGATCGTTGATATCCTGGATTACGTACTCCGTCTCAATGAACGGACTCACGCGCTTGCCGATCGTATCCTTGAAATCCTGGATATTCGCCTCCTTCACAATAAAAACCACCTTTTCAAAACCCGCACGGATCGCATCATAAATTGAGAAATCAATGATCAGATTTCCGTATGCATCCATGGGATCCATCTGTTTCAGGCCGCCGTATCGGCTGCCCATTCCTGCTGCCAGGATGACCAACACCGGTTTTTTGTTCATTCTCCTTTGTCCTCCATTTATCTATCGTCACTCGCATCATCGAGCGCGTAAATTCTGTGTTTTGTTTTTCGATCAACTCGCTTTACTGTAACGCGATCGCACGCAACGTCTGTCCGTCCAGTATAAGCAGCGTTCGGTCAGTGAGACAAGATGCCCACACAATATTCGTACCCATATTTGCCTCATATTTGATCTCTCCGTGTATGTTATAAATCACACAGCGGACATTATTATACAGAATAATATTTCCTCCGGAAAAATTCGCGCCGGAATATGCGAAGTCGGTTTCAAACTCGCTCACTTTCTCGCCGGACTGTCCAAACACCGTGATCTTCTTCGACACGGAATTCCTTCCATCGGCGATAACACCCACATAATCCGAAGAATAGAACACACTGGAAATCTCCTTGTCATAATCAATCCGCTTTACCAACTTCGGTGACACGCGATTTTTCAGAGAATAAAAGCAGATTCTGTCCTGTGCAAATGCACATGCGTAGACATCCGAAAGGAACGTCACGCGGCCTAACAACTCGCCCTCATAATCGCGGAATCCACCCACCAGTCGACCGATCATCTCCTGACCTTCCTCACCGAAATTGCGAAATACCACTTGATTTTTCATCGTTCCCTGATCCAGATATACATATGCCGTGACCAACTGCTGTCCGTCGGGCGACAGTTCCATATCCAACGTGTATCCATCTTCCGTCAACAGCGTCTTTACTTCGATTGCAATCTGACGTCCGGAAAGATCGTAAAAATACACCTTATCCGCCAGACCATCCTCGACAACGATCGCCGTCACCCCTCCTGCGGACACCGTAACCTTGTGAATCGGCAGAATCGTCGTGATCTGTCCGGTGCAGCCACCGGCATTCAGGATATATGCCTGATAACCGCCGCGATCGATCACCGCCACAAAATCACCGTTGACCGCTACGGTGGGATCTAGCATCTCGTAGCTGTGCGTCCAGACAATCTCGCCCTTATCATTAATATAGGAAATACCGTCCCGATTGTAACGAAGCAAATAGTCCCGATACGCCAGATACTTATCCTTTGTCGTGGTGACGATCTCCTTCTCCCAGGAAATAACATGGTTTTCAAACGTCTGCTTGCGCTGATATCTCTGCCAGAGCGTATACGCACCAAAAGCCAGCGCGATCACCAGGAGGATCAAGACCAAACGTCCGAGCCTTCTGAGGCGATGACGGCGCAGCTTAATATCTTCCTCATCTTCAGTTTTATCCGGTGTAACGGTCATGCCCTGACGAAGTTGTTCCTTCTGGCGGGCACGTTCTTTGTCTGTCTGTTTCATGTTGTCTCCGAAATTATGTGTTGATCTTTTTCGCTTTCGCAGTGCACTGCCCATTGCTTACACGCACATTATATCATACTCTTCTTTGAATTTCAAGGAATCAAAAGCTCTTGGCCCGCATATATGTGATCTTTATCGCTGATCTGATTGATCTCACAGATTCGTCGGATGATTTCATCGTCCCTGCTTCCGTAAACAGACCAACAAATCGACACCAACGTGTCCCCCTCTTTTACAATATATGTATAATACCCCGGGGCATCCACAGTCTCTTCTTCGGTTTTGTCATCCATAACCTCTGTTCCGGACACCGCTCCCATCTCTTCATCAGTCTGTCCCTCTCCGGAAGATTCCGATGGCTCCGGATCGCTCTCCTCCGGGCTCACACCGCCTTCTACGTCCTCTATAATCAGTCCACCCGTCTCTGTGCTCTCCGTGCTTGCGTTCCCCGCTTCATCATCGGTCTCCGCATCCGTTTCTCCATTGCCCAAAAAGGCTCCGGTTAGATTGGTCAAAACCGACTTCATCTGCTTTAGCTGTTCATAATGGTTCATGGTAACAATACCAAACGCCAGCGCGATTACGCCGACAACCATCGCAGCCGCCGACATCATAGAATAACCACCCTGCTGCACCGGAATTTCTCTCGGTTCCACCCTTCTTGTCCGCACCATGCGCGCCGCATCCACCGCTACCGGGTCGGTACGCACCGCAACGCTGGTGGTCACCATGTAGGATTGCATCGATTCATTGCGCTCATAGAACAGGTAATAGCCGGACTGTTCCCGGATAAAATCCCGATCGTACACGAAAAACGCTTCCTCATCCATCTCCACATCGCAGAGTACCAGCGCGCGTTTCTCGTGGCCGATGTTTTCGTACATGAACCCTCGAAGCATTCCCACGTCACACTCCACCGTCTCTCCTCCGCACAAAAACCAGCCGCAGATGGATCTTCCTTCAAAAAACTCACCGAGTTTTCCATAGATTCCGCTCCATGACTCGTCTGTCATGTGGATGCGGCCATCCACCACCTCGTATTCATCTGCCTGCACCGCACCTTCCACAAACAGATACTCTTTTCCATCCTGCATATACCAGTCTCCCACCAGTGCCCCCAGCACCAGCCGATCTGTTCTCGCACATTTTCGGATAAATGTATTTACATAATCTTCCACATACAATCGAAGATCGCCGTCCAGATCACCGATCTGACGAACATTCTTCGGAATCGCTCTCATCACTTTCTCTTGATTTTCCAACGCTCATTCCCCCTATGCCAAGCTGTTTGCCTCATCATAGCACAGTGGAAACCCGCTTTTTGTCAAACGAGCGCACCTTCACCACAAAATGTTTCGACAATCCCCGCAGAAATACACTCAGCCAACTCCATGACCAGGGAAAGCCTCGTGCTCTGCAGTGTTTCCGGCTCCAGCCGCTCACCCCCATGGACAACTCCGGTAATATAGATGTCACCCACCTCGCCCAATTTTTTCTGCACACCCATTCCGGGACGAATGGAGCCCACCCCCAACGTGATTCCTCCCACATTTCTCTCGCTTCCCACCGATGCATCCACTGCGACCACCAGAGCGTTCCGGTGGAATCGCCGGATCAGCTCCATGGTCTTTTTGAGATTAATCGCATGAACCGGTTCTTTCAATGTTCCCAATACCAGCGGCTGTGACGCATTCAGACAAAAGAGCGAAGACAGCATGGATGCCTCCGGAAGCGCACGGCAGAGCTGATGCCCCACCAGCGGTCCGAGACTGTCCCCGGTGGAGCGATCGCTGCCGATACACAGGTAAATCACCTTCGTTTTCCCAGTTCTTTCTCTAACTTCACGAATCAATGACACCAACTGAGAACCGAAAATCTCCGACGAAAAATTTCTGCCCGCCCAATGATAATATCGCTTTTCTCCCACACTCGTCACCGCCTGCCAATCGGCCGGTCTGTCTTCAGATTGCTTTCCTCGTTTCGGCAAAGCCACAGACCTATGCTACCAGTGTTCCCTTTTTCGCATTGTCTATTCACAGGCGAATTGGTGCCAGCCAATACCCCTTATCACCCCTGTTTTGGCGTTCCCGCTGAAATTGATGCAGGCCGAACATCCCTGCCATGAACTTTTCGTTGGTTCCAAATTCCCCCGGAACACCCAGATAAATTCGATTCTCGTTCCGCTGTCTGGCCAAGATCAGGTGGTGATACTGATAAAATCCGTGGAGCAGAAAATGATTGCTCCCCCAGACCCAGTTCTCCGGAGGCAATCGGCCGATATCCTGCAGAGAAATACATAAAACTTCCCACGCGGACGGCTCGAACGGGCGCGCTGCCGGAAATAGTTTGCATAAGTTTCGCCAGTTCTCGGAGACTGGATACGTGTGATCATTCTGCGGGAACGACTCACGCTCTTGGCTTGATTCTTTCTGTGGGAAGGAGTCATTCTTTAAGATTGATTCGCTCTCCTGGGATGACTCGGCCTCGCGGGACGGCTCATCCGCTAAGGATGATTCGTTCTCTTGGAACGTTTCCCTCCGCCGAGCCGACTCATTCTCCAAGGACGAGTCGTTCTCTTGGAATGTATCGCTCTGCAACTCCGGCTCATTCTGTAGGACTGACTCATTCTCCAAGAATGATCGCTCCCCCCAAAGCCTTCCTCTGCGAATATCTTCCGCCCTCCACGGCCCGTCATTCCACACACTGAGCAGAAAACTTTCCCGCTCTGCACAGAGCAAAATCAGTCCCGACAGATTCTCCAGCCGTACCCCTCTGTCAGACAATCGATCCAGAGGAAAGTTCCATCTCCGCTCCCGGCTCCCCTTCTCCATCTGCCCAAGAGAAACCAAATACACTCCTTCCCCCTCGCAGACGTATCCGTAAAGTGTCATGTCCCGCCCCAAAACCTGTCCGTGATTTAAATTGATTCCGATGCGGCACATTCCCTGCCGCACCTCCACTTTCGCAAACCCGAGATTGCGGCTGCGAGTGTTCTGTTTATAGTCATACAGATAAGAAATAAATCTCGTAAAATCAGCCATGGTTTCCGCCCTCCTCATGTTCCATTCTATGAATCCGGAAACTTGAATATGACCGCTTTACGATTGGCCGGAAATATGCTAAACTTGAATTAATCACTATTTTCGACAGCCGCCGCTGATTCCACGATCGGAGGATCGCCGGATCTAACGCTACGCGCGGCAGAAATGGAGCTTTTATGTATACAAATGATTCCCTCTGGATTGCCCACAGCGACAAGCCTGTTTGCATTTGCCCGTCCATGGCCAATCGCCACGGACTGATCGCCGGCGCTACCGGCACCGGTAAGACTACCACACTAAAGGTAATCGCCGAATCTTTTTCCGCTTTAGGCGTGCCGGTTTTTCTGTCTGATGTAAAAGGAGACATCTCCGGTATGTGCATGCCCGGCATGGACAGCCCGAAGATGCAGGAGCGCATCGCAAGATTTGGTATCGAAAACTGGAGTTATACCGGTTTTCCTACCCGCTTTTGGGACATTTTCGGCGAAAAAGGACACCCCGTCCGCATCACGATTTCCGACATGGGGCCTATCCTTCTGGCCCGTCTGTTGGAACTGACAGAAGTTCAGACCGGAGTTTTGAATATCGTATTCCGCATCGCAGATGACAACGGACTTCTTCTCTTAGATATGAAGGACCTGCGTGCGATGCTTCAGTATTGCGCAGAGCACCGCGCAGAGTTCACCACAGAGTACGGCAATATGTCCGCGCAGAGTATCGGCGCCATCCAGCGAGCACTCATTGCGCTGGAAGACCAGGGCGGAGATGTTTTCTTCGGCGAGCCCGCACTGAATATTCACGACTGGATCAAAACCGACGAAAGCGGCCGTGGATATATCAACATTCTGAACAGCACGAAACTGATCAACAGCCCGATTCTGTACTCCACCTTCCTGTTGTGGATGCTGTCCGAGCTGTTCGAGCAGCTTCCCGAGGCGGGTGATCTGGACAAGCCGAAGATGGTCTTTTTCTTCGACGAGGCCCATCTTTTGTTCAACGACGCCCCGAAAGCTCTGTTATCCAAGGTAACTCAGGTAGTAAAACTTATCCGTTCTAAAGGCGTCGGTGTGTATTTCATCTCCCAGAGCCCCAGCGATATCCCGGATGAGGTCCTCGCTCAGCTCTCCAACCGCGTTCAGCATGCGCTTCGCGCCTACACTCCCGCCGAGCAGAAGGCGGTTCGCACCGCAGCTCAGACCTTCCGCCCGAACCCCGCGTTCAAGACGGAGGACGTGATCTGCGAGATGGGCGTCGGCGAAGCACTGGTCTCCTTCCTTGATGATCGCGGTGTACCCGGTATCGTGGAGCGCGCATTCATTCTGCCGCCTCAGAGCCTGATGAAGCCTGCAGATGACGAAACCGTGAACCGCATGATTTCCGAGAGCATTTATGAGAGACTGTATCGCGAGACACTGGATCGCGATTCCGCATACGAACTGCTGGTTTCCAAAAAGGCTGCGGATGAGAAGGCTGCTGCGGAGGCCGCCAGAGTGGCTTCCGAGCAGGAGGAACTGGAGAAACGCATCAAAGAGCTGGAAAAGCAGAAAGCCGCTGCCGAAAAGCAGCGTCAAAAGGAGGAACTGGCTGCACAAAAGGCGTACGAACGCCAACTTGCAAAGGAAGAGGCGGCCAGAGAAAAAGCACGGGAGCGCCGCCAAAAAAATATCGAGAAGCAGGCGAATAAACTGCTGGGATCGGCCCTGAACACCATCGGGCGGGAATTGGGCAAGAGCATCACCAGAGGATTGTTCGGGAATTGGAAGTAAACGTTGGTTCCTCAAGGGGCCGTGAAAAAACATAGTCTCTGAAAAAGCAAAAGGACTTCTAACTCATATGAGCCGGAAGTCCTTTTTTGTGGTATAATTTTCTTACCAATGAAAAATTTAACCACTCACTATTCTACACCAAAACAAGGAATTTTGCCACTGTTTTTTTCGGATTATTTAAATATTTGTGATCCGGTTTTCACGTTTGACGAATTGATGGAGGAGGTCAACTTAGAACAGTATCTGAAAAACATCCCGGAACATGTATCTGATGGATCATCAAAAACCATCCTATCGCACCTTTGGCTATTTCATCAATGAAGTTCTGGGAGATCAGATTGAAACAATCTTTAATAATATCAATAAGGTGATTTTTGAGAAAGAAGGCGTTGACCTCAATCAT
>JAFQDI010000011.1 GCA_017416055.1 Lachnospiraceae bacterium | reverse complement strand
TTTCTGAAGTTCATGAGGGGACAGCTCGGTAATGTCCTCGCCCTCAAAGATAATTCTGCCGGAGGTGGGTTTTTCTAACGCCACGATCTGGCGTCCGATGGTGGATTTTCCACAGCCGGATTCGCCGACCAAACCGAGAGTCGTTCCGGCCTCAATGGAGAAACTGACACCGTCTACCGCCTTGATTTCAGCAACCGTGTGGGGAATGATGCCGTCCTTGACCGGGTAGTATTTGACCAGATTTTCGATGATGAGCTGCTTAGCCATGGTCGGTCACCTCCTCGCGGTCAGTCGGGGACTGGTTGGCACGGTCGGAACAGCTAGTCTGTACCGGGGCATCAATAGAGTTGCCGGAAGCGTGTTCTGCGCCGGAATAAAGAATACATCTGACCAAATGGTCTTCGCCCGCAGAGAAAAGCGTCTGTCCGGTCTCTTTTTCGCGACAGTTTTCGCATGTGTGATCGCAGCGGTCCGCAAATCGGCAGCCGATGAGATTCTCATAGGATTCCGGGACGGTCCCGCGGATGGAGAGAAGGGTTCGGTCAGAAGCATCATAAATGCTGGGTACGGAGCCCAAGAGCGCTTTCGTGTAGGGGTGGGACGGGTGTTTGAACAGAGTGAAGACATCGGCGGTCTCCACCACCTGCCCGGCATACATCACCATCACCCGGTCAGCCATCTCGGCAACCAAGCCGAGATCGTGGGTGATGAGGATCATAGACATATTCAGTTCATGGATCAGGTCGCGGGTGAGCTTCATGATCTGCGCCTGAATCGTCACATCCAGGGCAGTGGTGGGCTCATCGGCGATCAACAGCTTCGGCCCACAGGACAGGGCGATCGCGATCATCACGCGCTGGCGCTGTCCGCCGGAGAGCTGATGAGGGTACTTTTTCATCGTGGCCATAGCATCGGGAAGGCCGGCTTTCCTCAATAATTCCACGGCTTTTTCTGAAGCCTGATCCTTCGTCAGCCCCAAATGGATGCGCAAAGATTCGGTGAGCTGCCAGCCCACGGTGAACACCGGGTTTAAACTGGTCAGCGCATCCTGGAAAATCATGGTCAGTTTGCTGCCACGGATCCGATCCAGCTCTTTTTCGGACAATTTAAGGAGGTCCTGCCCATCGAACAGGACCTGACCGCTTGTGATGCGACCATTTCGGCTTAACAGGTTCATGATCGCCAGAGAGGTGACACTCTTGCCACAGCCGGACTCACCGACGATGCAGAGGATTTCTCCGGGATCTACATGAAAGGAGACGTGGTCAACCACAGTATTCAGTTGATGAGCATCGTCGCGAAAAGCGACAGACAGCTCCCGCACCTCCAAAAGATGTTCCATGGCGGTTGCTCCTTGTTATTTGGTTTCCCATTGATGAATGTTGATAAAGCTTCCGTAAGCGTCGGGTGTCGCATTCACCAGTCGGTGATTTACTGCGCCCAGCGCACGGATAACGTACACGCAAATCAGCGGACAATCTTCCTGAACGGTACGGTTCACGATCTCGTAGCAGTCGGTGATCGCTGCGATGTCGCTGGTGAGCTGGGTGTCGGTCAGTGCCTTATCAACGGCGTCGTTCTGATACTGGGTCCAGCCATCAGCGGTCAAAATCCAGGAAGCGTCCGGATAAGGATCGACCGGCGCGTAAGAATACTGGACAACAAACATGTCGCACTCATGATTTCCGGCTGCGATCAGCAATGAAGACAGATCGAGAGGAGTAACTTTTACCTTGATGCCCACGTCAGCGAGCTGCTGCTGGATCACCATTGCCACATTATTAAAGGTAGTATCTCCGCTATTGATATAAAAATTCAGTTCCTTGTCAGCGTCCCAGCCGTCAGCCACCGCCTGTGCGACCAGATTCTTTGCCTTTTCGGGGTCGTAGGTGACAGGGGAAACCTCCTTGCTGTAGAAGGGGCTTGCGGTGGAGAGGAAACCGTCCACCACCTCGCCGGCACCACCCAGCAGGTTAGTCACGATGTTCTCGCGGTCGATCGCACAGAGAATCGCCTGACGAATACGCTTATCCACGGTCTGTGTGTTGATGAACATGGACTGATGAGTCACAGCCTTTCCGAAGGACGCGGTCACGTTCTGTAGATTCTGTACAGCCTGATAATCCTCCTGCAAAACGGCGGCCATCGTCGGTGCGATAAAATCGATCTCGCCGCTCTTTAAGCCGGTCAGCAACTGGCTGGCAGCCACCACGCGGATGTTCAGCTTTTTGATCTTGGGCGCACCCTTAAAATACTGATCATTTGCCTCGTAAGAGAGGTAATGGTTCAGGTCATAGCCGGTCAGTTTGTAGGGTCCGTTCACCACGGTGGGTGCGTTGAACCAGCTGTAGGAAGGCAGATCTGCCTCGGGAACATCGCCGAGAATATGCTTCGGAACGGTCAGAATGTAACGTCCGTAAGAGTTCTGGAAGGTGGTCAGCGCCATGGGATACTTTGTGGTGAACTGAACCGTCTTTTCATCTACTTTCGTTACACCGGAAATTTCCGCGGCACCTTCTTCCACCCAGCCGTCATCGCCCACGCCCTCGAAAGCATAGAGCAGCATTGAGGTGTTTGCAATCACGGGGCTGGCATAGCGTAGCACGGTAAAAATCAGGTCGTCCGCAGACACCGGGGTACCGTCGGACCAGTTCGCGTTCTCATCGATTTTTACGATAAAATGGATATTGTCCTCGGTGGTGATGGAGGAAGCAAGCATCGGCTCAAACTCCAGATCCGCGTTCAGTTCGCAAAGCGGCAGAAACTGCAGTGCGCTGGAATACTTCACAATCTCCGTCGCGTCCATCAACAGAGGGTTGATCGTACCGACGGGGTCGGTGACACCGATATTTACGATGTTCGGGTCGGCGTTATTATTTTCGCCGGTGGAACCGTCATCGGGCTTTGCGCAGCCGGTGGCGGAAAACCCCAAAATTATGGAAAGGAACAGGCAAAAGAATCTTCGGGTCATTTTTTTCATGGTCAAGTCCTCCTGTCAAATCATTTTAGAAGATAGTTAGTCAGATTATGCATTGCGGGAGAGCGTGGAAGCACCTCTCGCGGCCGATCAAAAATCCAGAAAAGGCAGAAAGCATTCCCTGCCTCCCGCCTATTGCTATAAGTATAAAAAAAAATCAGGTTTTTGTCAATAATATTTCAATAATCGGCAGAAGTATGCTATAATATGATTATATCGATGATTCAAAGAAAACAAAAACATAGAAAAGGAGACTGGCCATGGCTACTGTATACTCACCCAACGAAGAATTTCATTTAAAGATCCGCCCCGGCGATATCGGACGCTACGTGATTTTGCCCGGTGATCCGGGTCGCTGCGAAAAAATCGCGGCACATTTTGACGATGCAAAACTGGTTGGTTTCAACCGAGAATATAAAATTTATACCGGCACACTGGACGGAGTTCCCGTGAGCGTGTGCAGCACCGGCATCGGCGGCCCCAGCGCGGCGATCGCGGTGGAGGAGTGCGTTCACTGTGGTGCGGACACCTTCATCCGTGTGGGTACCAGCGGAGGTATGCAGCCTGAGGTGCTGGGCGGCGATATCGTGGTGGCAACCGGTGCGATCCGCCTGGACGGAACGACGAAGGAATATGCGCCCATCGAATACCCGGCGGTGGCTGATTTTGACGTGGTGGCTGCGCTTCGCAGTGCAGCGAAGAAGAAGGGATGCCGCGTCCACACCGGCGTGGTACAGTGCAAGGACAACTTTTACGGGCAGCATGATCCGGACAGTATGCCCGCGAGCTATGAACTTAAAAATAAATGGGATGCCTGGGTGCGCTGTGGAGCGCTGACCAGCGAGATGGAGAGCGCGACCCTGTTTATCGTGGGGTCCGTGCGCCGCGTGCGCACCGGAGCGGTTCTCGCCGTGATTGCGAACCAGACCAGAAGAGCGATGGGCCTCGAAGATATTCAGGTGCATGACACCGGAGTGGCCATCGAGGTGGCTGTGGAAGCAATCAGAGAGCTGATCAAGCAGGATAAGGAAAAGTAAAGGAGTTTTTATGAGTAAACGAGTATTTTTATTTGTATTAGATAGTTTCGGCATCGGCGCCGCTCCCGACGCGGCCGATTTTGGCGATGCGGGTGCGAACACCTTGGCGTCCTGTGCCACCAGTGAGAAACTGGTTTTGCCTAATATGAGGAAGTTGGGGCTGTTCAATATCGACGGCGTGGACTGCAAAGAGGGAGTAGATAAACCGACCGGCAGCTTTGCCCGCCTTCAGGAGATCAGCATGGGTAAGGATACCACCATCGGACACTGGGAGATCGGCGGAATTATCAGTGAGAAGCCGCTTCCCACCTTCCCCGACGGATTTCCGACGGACTTTATTGCGGAATATGAGAAGGCCACCGGCAGAAAGTGCCTTTGCAACAAGCCTTATTCCGGCACGGATGCATTGAAGGATTTCGGAATGGAGCATTTGGAGACCGGGGCGCTGATTGTGTACACCAGTGCGGACAGTGTGTTCCAGATTGCGGCCAATGAGGCGATCGTTCCGGTTCCGGAGCTTTACCGCTATTGTGAGATCGCCAGAGAGATGTTGGTGGGCGATCTGGGTGTGGGCAGAGTCATCGCGAGACCGTTCGTGGGCGACTCTCCGGAGAACTTTAAGCGGACGGCGAACCGTCACGATTATTCCCTGAATCCGCCGAAGAAGACGATGCTTGACCTGATCGCGGAAAAGGGGATGCAGACGATCAGTGTCGGAAAGATTTATGATATCTTTAACGGAGCCGGTCTTAGTGAGAGCAACCGCACGAAGAGCAATGAAAACGGTATGGAGATTGCCCTTCAGATGCTGGACCGTGAGTTTGAGGGGTTGTGCTTCGTGAATTTGGTCGATTTCGACTCCACTTTTGGACATCGCAGAGACATTGACGGATATGCGGCTGCCCTCAGTGAGTTTGATGCATTTTTGGAGAAGTTTATCCCGGCGATGGGGGCGGAGGATGTACTGATGATCACGGCGGACCACGGCTGTGACCCGGGATATCTGGTGACAACTGACCACACCAGAGAGTATGTGCCCTGGCTGATCTGTGGCGAGGGCGCGAAGGCTAGTGTGAACCTGGGAACCATCGAAGGATTTGATACCATTGCGGCGACCGTGTGTGAGTATCTGGGCGTGGAGCAGGATTTCCGTGCCAAGAGCGTGTGGAAAGAGCTGAAAAAATAGATTTTTTCGTGCGAGAAGGCGGGAGACAGGACTACAACGGAGAAAGCGAGGACGGGAAAGATGAACATTTTGATCACCAACGATGACGGAATTGACGCGATAGGTATTCGGAAACTGGCAGCGTGGGCGAGCAAATTAGGTGACGTTACGGTGGTAGCGCCCATGTACGAGCAGAGCGGAAAAAGCCAGGGCATCAATGTGCACACGGAGATTCGCGTGGAAAAGCGGGAATTGGCAGACGGTATTACCGGATACGCCGTGGATTCCACACCGGCAGACTGTGTGCGCTACGCACTGAACGGACTGAAAAAACGGTATGATGTGGTGCTCTCCGGTGTGAACTGGGGACTGAATGTTGGACCGGAATTCTTCCACTCCGGGACGCTTGGAGCTGCATATGAGGCGGCTTACGCGGGGATTCCCGTGCTGGCACTGTCCCTTTTCCGGCATGATTTTGAGACGGCGGCAGATCATTTGGATGAGATTTACGAATATGTCTGTCAGAACGATCTCTTTTCGGTGTGCCCGCTTTACAGTGTAAATATTCCGGTGCAGCCAAAGGGGATACGGATCGCAACAATGAGCATGTTTGAATTTGTAGACTGCTTTTTCCAGCGGGAAAACGGAATGGTGAGTATGCCGAAAGGGCAGAGAAAACACGAAGTGAAGACAGACAGCGACTGTGATGTGGACGTGGTTTTGAACGGATATATTTCCATCACGCCCATCACGTTGGAAAGAACGGATATGGCGGCGTATGAGAAACTGCGGGTGCTGAATCGTTAAGTTGATTGCTTGGAGAGAGTAATCATCAGAATAGAAAAGACAAAACAGAAAATAAATTGAAAATGGAGGAAATCATTATGTCTACACCCCACAACGAAGCAAAAAAAGGCGAGATTGCAAAGACCGTGCTGATGCCCGGAGATCCTTTACGTGCGAAATTTATCGCGGATAATTTTTTGGAGAATGCAGTGCTGGTGAACAACGTGCGCGGAATGTTGGCGTACACCGGAACCTATAAAGGAAAACCGGTCACCGTCATGGGTCACGGAATGGGTATCCCCAGTGTTGGTATTTATACCTATGAATTGTACAAGGAATATGATGTGGAGAGCATTATCCGCGTGGGCAGCGCAGGCAGCTACACGAAGGATGCAAAAATTTATGACGTGGTCCTGGTGACCGGCGCGGTCAGCGAATCCACCTACGCGAAGGTGCAGAATGGCTACGATAAAGACATTACTTACCCGGATGCAGGGTTGATTGAGAATTTGCGCAACGCGGCAAAGGAACTGAATATTCCCGTGATCGAGGGCAATACCCATTCCAGCGATGTATTCTACCGCGAGGACAATGGCGAGCGTCCCACCTACTGGGAGAAACTGCGTGATGAGCGCAACTGTGTGTGCGTTGAGATGGAGAGTTTTGCCATGTTCCACAATGCGAACGTGCTGGGCAAAAAGGCAGCTTGTATCCTGACCATCTCCGACAGCTTCGTGGCACCTGAGATCACCACCCCGGAGGAGCGTCAGACTTGCTTTACGAATATGATGAAAATCGCGCTGGAGGCAGTGGAATGATCAACTATAACGAACTTGCCCGCGCCGCGCTCATCGCCCGCCGCGCGGCCTATGCCCCTTACTCCCGCTTTTATGTGGGTGCGGCGATTTTGGCAATGGATGGACGGATTTTTACCGGCTGCAATATCGAAAACGCAGCATACGGTGCCGGTATCTGCGCAGAGCGCACCGCTGTATTCAAGGCGGTCAGCGAAGGGGCGAAGAAATTTGATGCCATTGCAGTGTGTGGCGGAAGCGCCGATATGGACGTGGCATTGACGAACGAGATCAATATTACCGCGTTACTGCCGGATGAGGAGACCGCTTCGGGAGAGGCGGCACAGATCGTCCCCGAACTTCCCCTCACTTCCCCCTGCGGAATCTGCCGTCAGGCACTTTACGAGTTTGGCGGAGATGACCTGAAGGTGCTTTTGGTGCAGAGTGAGAACAAGTGGACGGAGATGAAGCTGGGAGAGTTGCTTAGACTGGGCTTCGGGCCGAAGGATTTGGCATAGGGGAGAGAAGTAACCCTGCAGTTGTCATGCTTGATATTTTGTGATAAAACCTGGACGAAACAAGAGAAGAGACACAAAGGAGGACATCTATGGATACGATCACAACGTTGATTGTCACGACAGCGATTGCCGGCGTGGCGGGAACCGGCTTGGGCGGATTGATTGGGGCGATGCTGCGGAAAGATTCCAACCGAGCGGTCAGCCTGTTGCTGAGCTTTGCCGGGGGCGTGATGCTCAGTGTAGTAAGCTTTGATTTGGTTACGGAGGCAATTGAAACCAACGTCGGCGTTTATGTGGTGATTGGTTCTATCGCATTCGGCGTGGCCGTGATTTATCTGCTGAACTATTTGATTGACCGGAAAACAAATCCGGAGATTCCTCATATTGATGTGAATCATCCCCAGACAGCGGATGATTTGGATGAGCTGATCCACAGCGATCATTTGGAACATCATCGGTCTGCATCTTCCAACAAGCTGGAACTTTTTGTGGCCGGGATTGTGATGGCCGGAGCGATCGCGCTGCATAACGTACCGGAGGGAATGACGATCGGAGCATCCTATGCCAGCAATAATGGTGTGATGGGAAGCGCGGCTCTGGTGCTGGCAGTTTTGATCGGCCTGCATAATATCCCGGAGGGAATGGCTGTTTCCGTGCCGCTGATCAGTGGAGGAATGAAACGGTGGAAGGCTGTTTTGGTCACAGCCTCCTCGGGAATCCCCACCATTGTCGGTGCGCTGTTGGGATACTGGATAGGCGAGATCGGCCCCATAGGACTGACATTGAGCTTGGGCTTTGCAAGTGGAGCGATGTTATACGTGGTGTTTGGCGAGATTCTGCCGCAGGCGATCTTGATGTACCACAGCAAACTTCCGGCGTTTTCCGCGATTTTAGGTATGCTGGTGGGCCTGGTGATTATTTTCGGGTGAACAAAAGAGCGAAAAAGTTGTATTTTAGCTGAGATTTGATATAATGAGGAGATTATTTGATTGGCTGTTATGAGGAGGGACCTATGAACAAAAGACCGAACATCATTCTGATTATGACTGATCAGCAACGCTTTGATACCGCTAAAGCACTGGGAAATGATCTGTATATCACCCCGAACCTTGATCGTCTTGCCAACGAGGGAGTAGTGTTTGAGAACTGTTTCTGTTCTTCACCGACGTGTATGCCTTCCCGCGCATCCTTGTTTAATTGCAAATATCCGGGAAGAACAGGCGTGTTCAGCAACAGTGACAGTTGGGATACTTCCTGGGTGAGTATTCTTGCCGACGCAGGATATCACTGCGTGAATGTTGGAAAGATGCATACATACCCTTACGATGTGCCCTGTGGCTTCCACCAGAGATATGTTGTGGAAAACAAAGACCGTCGCTGTGACCGCATGGGACTGGACAATCAGTGTGGAAGATTTGAGGACGAGCTGGATAAATATTTCGCCTGGGCGGGCATGAGCAAGCCGGACAGAAAGTTTTTTGTTGAAAATTACCCTGATTTCCAGGATGCGGTAGGTTGCTTCAAATGGCCTTATGAAGAAAAGTATCACCATGATGTATTTGTGGGCGATATGGCATGTCGTGTGATTGAGCGAAAAAAGACAGATGAGCCGCTGTTCCTCCAGATTGGATTCCCCGGACCTCATCCGCCCTTTGATCCACCTCAGCGTTTTATCGACATGTACGATGATGTAGAATTCCCCGGGGATATCATTAGTGCCGAAGAAGCTGAAAAACAGCCGAAAGCACAGAGGATGTTCCGTCAAAGAGCCCATGGCAGAGGAATGGACGGTGTGATTTGGCCCGTAGATCCGACCAAGGAGCAGATTGCGAGAATGCGCAAAAACTACGCGGCGAATGTCACGATGATTGACGAAAAGATCGGAGAGATTATGGATACCCTTGAGAAAAAGGGTTACCTGGATGATGCGATCATCATCTTTACCTCTGACCACGGTGAGTGCCTTGGTGATCACAGACTCTTTGAAAAATGGTGTATGTACGATTGCGTAACCCGCATTCCTGCCATTATGTGGTCATCGAAAGACAGAGTGCCTCACGGAAAGAGAACGGACGTGCTTGCACAGCAGTTCGACTTGATTCACACGCTCTTCGACATGATCGGACTGTCTCTCCCGGATGATTGTCAGTCGATATCCCTCGGTGACCTTTCCGGAGAGATTGTTGGACGTGATTGTGTCTACGCTGAGCATGCGAAGGATCACGTGATGAGAGGCTGCGAGTTCATGACCATGGCGAGAACCGATCGTTACAAACTGGTTCATTATCAGAACGAGGAGTCTGAGAATGAGCTTTATGATCTTCAGGCAGACCCTGAAGAGCGGGTAAATTGCTACCATGATCCTGCATACAGCGATGTCCGGAACCAGATGATCATGAAGATGCTCAACTTTAAGTGTATGCATCATTACGGCGTTCCTGAAATCTACAAGGAATGTCTGGCAAACGAACCGCCGGTTAAACTTTAATCTGTATAAGGGGCTGTTGCAAAATAGCTTCAACATCTTTGAAGATACGAGACAGGCAGGAATAAACGGAAGAGAAACCCTCTCCGGCCGCCGGTACTTAGTGAGTCCAAGCCTTTTGGCGATGGACGAACTTAGTATCCGCTGCGAGTTCGGAGCGGAGCGAGAGCGTGTTTCTCGGGTTTATTCCTGCCTGTCTCGTATTCATCATATGGATTTGCTATTTTGCAACTTTGTCTTACTTATTCAAATGTTTTCCCACATCTTTGTACAGACTGTCCAGCGGACTTTCCCGGTCTGCCTCATTCTGATATCTGCCGACAACGGTGGAGGCCAGCTCCACGCTAAGCAAGGTTCCGGCTCCGGCCACACAGCCGCCGGGGCAGGCCATGCCCTCAAGCAGGTAGCCGTTGTATTTTCCGGCCTTCGCTAATTGCATCAGTTTTCGGCATTCCTTCAGGCCTTGAGCGTTGGCAATTTTCACCTCCGTCTCGGGGTTTGTTTCGTGGATCACATCGGCAACCGCCTTTGCTACGCCTCCGGCAACTGCGAATCCGCGTCCGGAAGCGGTGCCCTGTCTCATGGAATCGCCCTCGGGGATGCTGGCAAAATCAATCTCTTTCGCCTGGAACATACCCATCAGCTCCTCGAAGGTCAGAACAAAGTCCACGTCAGAACGGATATCCTCACGGATTGCTTCCAGTTTTTTCGCCGCGCAGGGGCCGACAAAGACGACCTTGCATCCGGGGTGGATGCGCTTCTGCAAACGGGCGGTGAATACCATGGGAGTCAGGGTCATGGAGATGTTATCCACCTCTCCGGGGAATAATTTATGAATCATAGAATGCCATGCGGGGCAGCAGGAAGTCGCCATGTACTTATGCTTCTCCGGCACGTTCTCCAAAAAGTCCTTTGCCTCCTCAATCGTACATACATCGGCACCGATTGCCACCTCAACTACGCTGTCGAAACCGAGCATCTTCATCGCCGTGGTGAATTTCTCTGGGGTGGAGTCCTTGCCAAACTGGCCGATGAATGCGGGAGCCACGATGGCAATGACCTTGTCACCCTTTAAGATGGACTGGATGACCTGGAAAATCTGGCCCTTGTCCACGATGGCGCCGAAGGGGCAGCTCACCAGACACTGACCGCAGGAAACACATTTGTCCTGATTGATCACGGCTTTGCCGTTCTCATCCATACCGATGGCATCCATACCGCAGGCGGCCTGACAAGGGCGCTCCATATGGATGATCGCATGGTAGGGGCAGGCTTTCTCGCACTTGCCACACTTGATACACTTCTCGGGGTCAATATAGCTCTTTCCGTTTACGAAAGAGATCGCTCCCTTCGGGCAGACCTTCTGGCAGGAGGCGGCGAGGCAGTTCTGACAGCTCTCCGTCACCCGGTACTGGTTCGGCGGGCAGGCGTGGCAGGCATAAGGGATAATATTGATGAGCGGCGGCTCATAGTACTGCTCTGCGATTGCGGCCTGATCCATACCATCGGTCATCAGGGTACGGGACTGGACAGGGCGCAGGGAAAGTCCCATGGCCAGACGAACGCGCTCGCCGGCAATCGCTCTCTCCAGGAAAATGGATTCGCGGTGCATCGGACTGTCACCCGGCACAATAATATAAGGAAGGTCCTCGACCTTTGAATAATCACCGCCTTCGTAGGCCATACGGGCTACTTCGGTGAACACTTTTTTTCTGATATCGGTAATCAAAGACGGAATTCCACGCATGGGGTTACCTCCGGTTTGTTTGTGAATTTGATGAGGGGGACGGGCAAGGACGGCTTGACAAACCCGACCGGAATCATCATAATAAGTATAGCGTGAGAAATGATTTTCGCCAAGTATCTTTTTTATGGAAGTTTGCTTTTAATGTGAAAAATAAAGCAGTTGAAGGAAAAAAGGAGATTGAGATGAGAGAAAAAACATTGTGGATGACGAAAACGGCGATGTTGATCGCTTTACTATTGGTGCTTCAGTCGGTGACGAAGAGTGCGGGACAGTATGTGACGGGGTCCTGCGTGAATGCGGTGTTGGCGGTGGCGGCTCTGGCAGCCGGTATCGGAAGTGCTGCAGCGGTGGCGCTGGTATCCCCTTTTGCGGCGTTTCTTTTAGGTATTGGTCCACAGCTTCTGCCCATCGTTCCGGCGATTGCGCTGGGAAATCTGGTTTACGCGGCGGTCTTGTGGGGAATTACGAGAAAGCACAAGTTGATGACAGCACGTGGTGTGATCGCCTGGCTGTCTGCGTCTGTATGTAAATTTTTGACCCTTTATCTGGTGGTGGTGAAGCTTTTGTGCAATGTTCTGGAGTTAAAGCATCAGCAGATTACCATGTTTACGGCGATGTTTTCCTGGCCGCAGCTGGTAACGGCACTTATCGGCGGTGGGGCAGCACTATTGATCGCTTCGTCATTGCGTAAGGTGCACAACGTCGGCTGGGTGTAAATCAGAAGCAGAGTTCGGGGAAATAATCCGGAAAACGAGGAAAAAGGATGAGAGAGATAGAGGTAAGCCGAATCACCGAGGTGGTGGCGCGGCTGTGTATTGAGGCAAATACTCATTTGCCGGAGGATGTAAAGAGGGCGATCCGCACTTGTCGTGCCAACGAGGATGGCGAGATTGCGTGTGGTATTTTGGATCAGATCATTGAAAATTATGAGATTGCAGATGCAGAACAGATGCCGATCTGTCAGGATACCGGTATGGCATGCGTGTTTTTGGAGATTGGTCAGGATGTGCACCTCACCGGTGGAAATCTCTCGGAAGCGGTGGATGAAGGCGTTCGTCGGGGCTACGAGTGTGGATATCTCCGCAAATCGGTGGTCAGAGATCCGATACGCCGCGGTAATACCGGTGACAATACCCCTGCGATGCTCTACACGGAGATCGTTCCCGGCAAGCAGGTGAAGATCACCGTCGGCCCGAAGGGGTTTGGCAGCGAAAACATGAGTGCGATTCGAATGCTCAAACCTTCTGCCGGACTGGAAGGAATCAAGAACTTTATTTTGGAAGTGGTGGAAACTGCCGGACCCAACCCCTGCCCGCCCATGATGGTGGGAGTCGGTATCGGCGGAACCTTTGATAAGGCGGCATTGTTGGCGAAAAAGGCCCTGATGCGTCCGGTAGATTCGGCAAATCCTGATCCCTATTATGGGGAGCTGGAAGCAGAGCTGCTTATGAGGATTAACGAGCTGGGTATCGGCCCACAGGGATTTGGTGGTCGGACGACGGCGCTCGGTGTGAATATTGAGACGATGCCAACCCACATCGCCGGGATGCCCTGCGCGGTGAATATCAATTGCCATGTGACCAGACATAAGACGGAGGTGATCTGATGGAGCGGCATATTACCTTGCCATTGACAGAGAAACTGGCGAAGTCACTTTGCGCCGGAGATACCGTATATCTGACCGGAGAGATCTATACTTCCCGCGATGCAGGCCACAAGCGGATGTGTGAGGCGCTTTCGGCGGGAGAGAAGCTTCCTTTCGACCCTACCGATGCGACGATCTATTATGTGGGGCCGACACCGGCGAAACCGGGACAGGTCATTGGTTCAGCCGGACCGACGACCAGCGGGCGGATGGATGCTTATGCCCCCACGATGATGTCTGTGGGAGCGCGCGGGATGATCGGCAAAGGTGCCAGACTTCCGGAGGTCGTGGATGCGATGAAGCGGTACACCGGCGTTTATTTCGGTGCGATCGGCGGCGCGGGAGCATTGCTTTCGAAGTGCATTAAGCGCGCGGAACTAATCGTTTATGAGGACTTGGGCGCAGAGGCGTTGAGAAAACTTTACGTGGAAGAGATGCCATTGGTAGTTATCATTGACTGTGAGGGGCGGAATCTCTACGAAGAAGGGCGCGCGGCGTACCTAAGGATTAGAAAAGAAAGGGATATTGCAAAACAGCTCTAACATGTTTGAAGATAAGAGCCGGGCAGGAAAAAAAGTAAGATAAACACTCTCCGGCCGCCGGTACTAAGTGAGACCGAGCCTTTTTGCGATGGACGAACTTAGTATCCGTTGCGAGTTCGGAGCGGAGCGAGAGCGTGTTTCTCGGGTTTATTCCTGCCCGGCTCTTATTCAATCAAATGGATTTGCTGTTTTTGCAACATCCCTTCTTTTTAGTAATTCTCTTTTCTTACTTCAAAATAAGCCTGAGGATGCTTGCAAACGGGGCAAAGCTCGGGAGCCTTTTCGCCGATTACCAGGTGTCCGCAGTTGCGGCATTCCCACATCACGATGCCTGCTTTCTCGAACACCTGCTTTGTCTCAACGTTGTTCAGCAGGGCACGATATCTCTCCTCGTGAGATTTCTCGATGGCTGCAACGCCTCTCATCTGAGCGGCCAGATCGTGGAAGCCTTCTTCCTCTGCATCCTGAGCCATGCGATCATACATGTCAGTCCACTCATAATTCTCACCCATTGCTGCGTGAAGCAGATTCTCGGCGGTGGTTCCCATTTCGCCCAGAGCCTTGAACCAGAGCTTTGCGTGCTCTTTCTCATTCTCTGCAGTCTTTAAAAACAGTTCAGCGATTTGCTCGTAGCCGGCTTTCTTTGCCGCGGAAGCGAAGTAGGTGTACTTGTTTCTTGCCTGAGACTCGCCTGCAAAAGCTTCCCAAAGATTCTTTTCTGTTTTAGTTCCTGCGTAAGGATTCTTTCCCATGATAATTCCTCCTGATGATTGATTATTCTATGAACGGGAACAATTCCCATTGATAGCAGTGTTTTTATTATAACCGAACATTGCCGGAATTTTTCGCCGATGGCGGAAAATGATTAGTGATTCTTACGGTTTTAACAACGTAGTTCCCAGTTTAGGGTTGACGGCTTTGATCTCCAGCGTACCATCTTCCAGCTTGGTGTAGGTATACTCGTCGGAAGAGAGCTTACGGATTTCGGCGAAGCCCTTCATCGTGGTTTCAACGTAAGCGGTGACGCTGGGGAAGCCTTTTTCGTTTCGTTTTGCTTCAATGCCCGGTTGATGGAGCTTCATTTCCATAGATTTGCTGGTCTTGAGAAGCTTGCCTTCGGGTGTCGTGGTCCACGCAATCAAGTTGATGTGTACCTCGTAGTGACGCTCTTCCAACGCAGCACCGGTCATTCCGAGAACCAAGGTGGCCAGATTGCCGTGGCCGGTCACGGAGGGAACGATTGCTTTTAAGGAGCCGGGAACGATGACTGCCGGAATATAGTGCCACAGATAACCGTCGCCGCCCGAAATTTGAACCGTGATGTCGGCAGCACCGCCCTTGATATTCAACAGATCTGTCGCAGGCGCGAAGAGGGACATGGACACGTTGGGAGAATCTTCCTCGGGAAGATCGGGCGTTTCTGACCCGTCATCGGGTTGCTCGTCAGCTTGGTGTTCTTCGCCATTCTTGTTTTTGGTGTCACGGTGCTTGCTCTTATCATCCGCGATCTCGTTGTCGCGGTTTTTGTCGGTCGGAGTGCTATTGTCCGGCTCGAACGTGGTGCCGGATGTTGAATCGCTGCCGGAGCTCGAAGCGGCAGTGGACGTAGCGCCGGATATGGTACTGTCAGCGGAGACTGAAACCGTACCGGATACAGCCCCGGAGATTGTGCCGGAGAAAGCAGATGCAGTGGCGGAAGCCAAACCATCGCCGATCAGACTGGCAACGATACTCACGCCAAGTGCAGCGGCACCGGTGCCGAGTGCGGCGAGAACAACTTTTCCGGGACGATTTGTAATGTTTTCATAATCAGGATACATATCCCAGTATTGCCAGAACGGGTCTCCGTATCCGCCGACATCCTCGTCAGCGGGAGGAACATAGGTGCCACCGAAATGGTCGTCGGAGCCGTCACTGATCCGGGTGTAGGGAGATACTGTCCAGGAGAGTGCTTGAACGTACAAAGGACAGTTGATAGAGAAGGCATCCACATACAACGTATCTATGCCGTTGTCGATCTCTTGAATCTGGGTTACGTAGGTATCACCGTCATAGTCTACGGTGTACGTGTGCTGACCGCTGGAAACCTGAGAAGCAATTGCCAGAACATCCATTTCAGGGATGCCGTCGAATCCGGACAGTGTTCCATCGAGATCAATTCGGGCAGTAATGGTCTTTGGTTTGTCGAAGAACGTGAAGCCATCCGTTACACCGGCATCGAGCTGTTTCCGGGTGCTTTCCATATATCGCTGAATTTCGTAGCCAAAATTCTCTGCAGAAGGGTCCGTGTCAGTGATTTCTGTGTAGTTGGGGATGTAGTAGGTGCCGTCGATGGTGGTGGTGATCTCAACCGAGAGTTTGCCGACGAGAGGAATATACGGACCGACAGCGTAGTATTCATCGTACATGAATAAATCCTCGGAACGTCCGTTCAACTGGGCGTCTGTAATCGTCATTTTAATCGATATCTCGGCGGGTGAGTTCTGGAAACCAAACAGATTGGCGCCGTCAATGGGAATCTGCTGGGAGAAATCGGAAAAGGTGCCTACGAGGGAGTGGCCAACCATCAATTGCGGCAAACAACCGAAGAAAATGTAGCTGTCGCTGTTAGAAATGGTCTGCTCCCATACGAAATTGTAGGGGCCCTGTCCCTCTTCAAGGGAAAAGGCGTTGCCAGAGACACCGGTACCGGATAACTGCGCGATGCCGTCATAGCCTTGATCGGCGAGAGGGATATTTGCGGACAGACGGATCAGGTCATAGGAATAACCGGGTTCGATATTTTCGTACAACATACTCAGGCCGCCGCCCGCCAGAACGGGGAGTGCCGGAGCAATGGTCAGAAAAACAGCGGCAATCAGAGCGAGAGATCGTTTTATCCGTGCTTTCATGATTTTTTTGCCCCCTTTCCGGCAGAAATTTTCTTGAATAATTTAACGAGAAGTGAACCGATGAGCTTTAGCAGTTTTCCGAGGCCCTTGAGCAATGCAAACACGACAGGACCGAGGAATCGCCAGAAAATACCGAAGACGGAGAGGATCAACAGAATCCAGGGAAGGGTGTTCACGCAGAACAGCCAAATCCGGAAACAGGGATCGGAAACAAACTGCAGAGAAGCAACGCCGACGGAGAGTGCGGAGCCCAGCGCGTAGCCGGCGACCACACGGTTGACCTGACCCTTATCAATCTTTCGCAAGCCCTTTTTGGACAGCAGATAATTGATCAGAGAGATCAAAAGGCCGCGGTTGGAGGCCAGCTGCTTGATCAGATTCACAAACAGAGCCAGACAGACCATCGTGTTGATCAGTGCGCCGTCACCGGTGATAAAGGGATAGACAAAAATCGCCGCGGAAAGACCGAGTGCGGCAAAGCCCCAGGCCTGCGGTGTGCGCAGACTGAACGCCGTCTTTAAATTCTTGTAGTAAGGAATCTTTCCGGTAACCTCATTTTTTGCCTTGTCTTTCACCTGAGTGATCGTCTGATCTTTAAACGCCTTTGCGCGTATTTTGCGGTTGCCGGAGTTGACTAAGATTCCGCGGAAGAAGCTGTTGAACAAAATCAGTAGGATCGTTCTTCCCACGGCACCACCCCAGAGATTACCGGTGAGGCCGTTCAGCGCACCTGTGAGAAACTGGAAAGGCCAGAGGATCGCCCACTGGATTCCGGCGTATTTGCACCACCAGAGGATCATCCAAAGGACAGTCATGATTCCGGTCGGGATTGCGTTTTGCTTGATGGCTTTGAGCAATTTTTGCAGGAAGGTCGGTTTGATTTCGGCTGTCGGTGCCGATTGTGTGGGTTGTGCTGAAGGAGTCATTTTTTGTCCTCTCTCTCTCTTTTTGATGTTGAGCCGAACGTTTCGGGAGAAATCATTATTCATTAAGAATAACGTGCCACAAAACCGAAATAATGTCAAGTGTTGTTGTGGAAAAATGACGAAGTGGCCGGTGTGATCCGCTTGAGGAAAAGACCGAGCAGGAGTATCAGGGGGAAGAGTAATGCAGAGAGAATACCTGATTTCAGATCGTCTCCAAAAAGACCGGATACCAGGCCGACCAATCCGGGGCCGCTTGCACAGCCCAAATCTCCTGCCAAGGCAAGCAAGGCGAACATGGCGGTTCCCCCGCCTTTAATGGAAGCCGAGGCCAAGCTGAAGGTGCCCGGCCAGAGTATACCAACGGACAATCCCGAGAGTGAGCATCCGATCAAACCAAAAACCGGGTGGGGAACCAGCGCGGCAATGAGATAGGAAGCCATGCACAACAGGGTACTGTAAATCATAAAACGTTCCAGATTAATCTTCTCACCGTGTTTTCCGTAGAATGCCCGTGAGGAACCCATCAGGATGGCAAAAGACATGGGACCGGCCAAATCACCGATGGTTTTGGTGACACCGAGACCTTTTTCAGCAAAGGTGGAAGCCCATTGGCTGATCGCCTGTTCGCAGGAGCCGGCGCAGAACATCAGGAGGATAAAAATCCAGAAAATATTTTGTTTGGCAAGTGTGCCGAAAGAAAGAGCCTTTTCGCCGGATGCATTCAGCGAGGCGATGGGGACCCGGGCAAATGAAATCGCGTTGACGAACGGAACGATCGCCCAGAGTAAAGCCATGATTTTCCAGTTTTCAATGCTAAAAACAGAGAAAAATATGGTGGAAAGCAGGACAACTGCCACGTGGCCCCAACAATAGAAAGAGTGGAGAAGGCTCATGGCTTTTTCCTTGTTGTCGGTGGGGCAGGCTTCCACAATCGGACTGATCAAAACTTCCAAAAGCCCGCCGCCCACTGCGTAGACAGATACGGAAATCAGGATACCAATGAACGGGTCAGCAAAACATTCCGGAAGGATTGTCAGCAAAATGAATCCTGCCGCAGCACAAACGTGAGCAAAGATAGCACAGACGCGATAGCCAATTTTGTCTACCAGGCCAACGGCAAGCAGATCAACGGTGAGCTGCAGAGCAAAATTGATGGAAACCATCAAGGTAATCTGTGACAGAGGGATGCTGTATTGAGACTGAAAGGTCAGGAATAAGAGCGGTACAAAATTATTGACAATGGCCTGCACCATATAGCCGATAAAGCAGGTGAAAAGGGTTTTTTGGTAAGGGTTTGTTTTATTTATCATAGTGTCTCCGCATATCATTCAAGCGATAAACTGTCGGTGGCCTGAGGCCACTGCTTTAATCATACCAAATCCGAAACGCCTGTCAAGGGAAACCGCTTCGCCAGATTGACAAAGCGGTGGGGGAGTGATAAAATTTTGAACAGAATCTAGGAATGAACTTTTCAGGAGAAACGGATGTCAACACAATTCACAAGAACAGAAATGATGTTTGGAAAAGACGGAATCGAACGATTGCGCAATGCACATGTGGCGGTTTTCGGAATCGGCGGAGTGGGAGGACATGTGGTTGAAGCACTGGTCAGAAGCGGAGTGGGAAGAATTACGCTGATTGACAATGACCGGGTGGCCGAATCAAATCTCAACCGACAAATCATTGCGACCCAGCAAACGATCGGAATGGATAAAGTAGATGCCATGGCGGAGCGAATCATGGTGATCAATCCGAAGGCTGTGGTTGTGGGATATAAGGTATTTTACGGACCGGACACCGCGGATCTTTTTGATTTTGCCGAATACGACTATGTGGTGGATGCCATTGACAGTGTGACGGGGAAGATAGAGTTGGCAGTTCGTGCCGCTGCGGCGGGAGTTCCCTTGATCAGCAGCATGGGTGCCGGGAACAAGGTGGACCCCACGGCATTTGAGGTGACGGATATTTACCGCACGTCGGTGTGTCCGCTGGCGAGGGTGATGCGCAGAGAACTCAAAAAGCGGGGCATTGAGAAGTTAAAGGTGGTATACTCGAAGGAGGAGGCGCTAACCCCTTTGAACCAGACGGAAGAGGGGCGGAAACGATTGTCTCCGGAGACGCTGGCGGAGGCAGAGGCTGCGGACGGACGCCGCCAGGTGCCGGCCAGCAATGCCTTTGTGCCCGCGGTGGCGGGATTGATCATTGCCGGCGAGGTGATCAAGGATCTGACCGGATTTTCCCGGTAGGCAGAGTCAAAAAGCGAAAGACCGGCGAAGGAATTGTGAGAACAGACCGTACAGACGATAGGAGAACAGATGGCAAGAGAACTTGAGCCGCATCAGTTGGTTGAGCGGAGCATAGTAAAAAAGTATAAAAAGGAACTGTGGAATCCGTTTATCCGGGCAATCAAGCAGTATGAACTGATTCAGGCCGGAGACCGGATCGCGGTGTGTATTTCCGGCGGAAAGGATTCCATGCTGATGGCGAAACTGATGCAGCAGCTGCAGCGACACAGTGACGTGCCCTTTGAACTGGAATTTTTGGTGATGGATCCGGGCTACAATCCGGCGAACCGCGAGCGGATCGAGAGCAATGCGAGACTTCTCCAGGTGCCGATTCGGGTGTTCGAGACGGACATTTTCGATGTGGCGAACAGTGTAACAGAATCGCCCTGCTATCTCTGTGCGAGGATGCGCCGCGGGCATCTTTATAAAAATGCGCAGGATCTCGGCTGCAATAAGATTGCGCTGGGGCACCATTTCAGCGACGTGATCGAGACTACCATCATGGGCATGTTTTATAGTGGACAGCTTCAGGGCATGATGCCGAAACTGCACAGCAAAAATTTCCCGGGGATGGAGCTGATCCGCCCCATGTACTGTATCCACGAGGATCACATCATTGCGTGGGCGCGTTACAATGGGCTGGAGTTCATCCAGTGCGCCTGCCGATTCACGGAGAAGTCGGCGGATCACGAGGATATGTCAAAGCGCCGTGTGGTAAAGCGGTTGATCCGGGAATTGAAGAAAGAAAACCCGCTGATCGAGAAGCATATTTTCAACAGTATTCATTCGGTGAGTCTGGATACGATGGTGGGATATAAGACTGGTGGAGTGGAGCATTCGTTTTTGGAGAAGTATTGAGATGAATACGGAAAAAGTCGCCCGGTTCGGGCAA
>JAFQDI010000188.1 GCA_017416055.1 Lachnospiraceae bacterium | reverse complement strand
ATCAGGGACACCGCGAAGGATACCCCCATATGCTCGACGATAACGTCCGCAACAGGAATACCGTAGACAAAACTGGTTCCCAGATCGAAGCGGGCCAGCGCGCTGAGCCAGGTGAAGTAGCCCTTCAAAATACCTAAGAAGCTATTGTCACCCAGTCCGTACATCGCGTACATGGCCTTCACCGTCTCCTCGCTCACGGTAGCACCACCCTGATTGATGGCGTTGATCTTATCCTGGATAAAATCAACGGGCATCAATCGGATCAGGAAATAAATAATCAAGGAAACGCCAAGCAGAATAAAAACAGCGTATGCTAATCGTTTGGCAATATATTTTAACATAAGTAGTCACTCCAATTATTTGACAAACTCAATCTCCCAAATGCGGTCTAACGGTGAGGAGTAAGGGTTCAGATCTGCCTCAGCCGGAAGGGTGGATGCATTGATCACCTTGGAATTGAATGCATAGAGGGTGCTTCTCTGATATACGGGAAGCTCGATCGCCAGATCCAGGATCAGGCCCATTGCCTCTTTGTACAGGTCAGCACGAACGTCCTGATCGTTAGTCTCACGTGCCTGATCAATCAGATCGCTGAGCTCATCGAGAAGGTCAAGTTCCTCTGCGGTTCCACTGTTCTTTAAGTAATTGTATCCCCAAGCCAGTGTGCTGGTTGCGGTGGAATCCTTGTGGTATACCTGATAGAGATCGGGATCCAGTGCGGAGGACCATGCAGCAGCCCATACCTCAAGGGAACCGGTGTTGATCTTGGTCAGTGCCTGCGTGTCGCAGACAACCTCTACGTCCCAGCCAAGGCTGTTAAGAAGTGCAGCTGCGTCACGGAATACCTTGTAAGTAGGGTGATCCTGAAGGCTGGAGCCTGCGATGGTGAAGGTAACCTTCAGAGAGCTGTCTCCGGCTACCACTCCTGCTTCCTGCATGTACTTTTCAATGTTCGTCTTTGCAATGGACTCATCCCACTTGCCGCCAAGCTGAGGATAATCCTTGCCGTTATCGTTTGCGTCTGCACCTTCCGGATATGCCCAGCTGATCTTGGACATCGGCCAGTAGATCTGGGAAGCGGTACCTGCACGGTAGTAATCGAGCGCCAGAGAGGTGTTCATCGCACACATGATCGCCTTACGCAGATTGATATCGTTGATCTTCGCGGAGTTGACACCGATGTAACCGTAACCGAGCTGATCGGTAGCAAGGGATACCATGCCCTTCTTCTCCAGTCCTTCCAGTTTCTCATAGTTCTCTGTGGTCAGCTGAGGGGTAATATAGTGAACGCTGCCATTCTCAAGCTGAGCGATTGCGTTCTGGGAACTTACTACCTGGTAACGAACCTTCTCGATCTTTGCGTTCTCGATGCCGGTACCTACGGCGTTGAAGTTGTTGTTTGCCTTGAAGTAAACAACGTTGTTGATGTAGAAGCTGCTCTCGTTCGGGGTGTCGCTGTTGGAGCTGTCCGTCGCCTTATATGCGCCTGCACCCATGGGAATCTTAATATTTCTGGTGGACTGTACAACCTCTTTCATGAAGGTGAAGGAAGCAAACTCAACGCCGAACTGGCTGTTAGCAATGTCCACACCCACTTTGCTGCCCTCACCATAGTAGTGCTGGGGAGCAACGGGAATTGCAAAGTTCCAGATTGCCTTAGGGTCAATACCGTCGATGGTAATCTGAAGTACATCGTACTCATCTGCGTTCTTTACGGTTCCGTCTGCATTGTGGTCGGAAGCGATGGTGTACTCAGTACCGTTTACGGTGATCTTCGTACCTGCTGCATCGGTGTGACCCAGGGAAACGATACCGGAAATATTCTGAACTGCCAGTTTTCCGTCATCAGAAACATTCTCATGCAGAATCACTTCTTTTGCCTTCGCGGTGAACTCGGTGGTCAGCTCTGCTGCGGTTGCCCAGTAAGACAGAACAATGTCCAGTTCTCTCGCGATGGTATCATTGTAAACATAGTCAATCGCCTTTTCCTTCGTGTCGATGGAATCGGGATAATTCTTGGTCAGCTTCTCGATCTTGGTGCGGTCTTTCTTTCCGTCCGCGCCCTCTGCATACTCAACGCCGACATAACCCTCGCTGTACATGAAGCGGAAAATCTCGTTTTTGAACTCATCGTGGGACTTATAGGGCTCATCGGTGTAGGACTCCTGAGCGCTCACATAATCGGTTCCCAGCTCTTCCTTGAACAGCTTCAGTGCATGGTCATAGTCAGCCAGCAGATTCTGGTTGGATACCTCGGAAGGATCGTTGGAGATCGCAGACTTGTAACCGGAACTGATAGAGTGAGCGAGGATTGCTGCCTTCATCGCCTCGTAGCCTACTTCCTTCGTCGCGGAAGCCTTAAGCTGTGCGCGGAACAGGTTGATCAGCTCGTTCAGTCTGGACTGTGCTCTGGAGGATGCCTGAGAAGTGATCAGGTCGTCGCTGTCATCAGAAGCGGATCCAACGGTCTGGGTTCTGTACTCGGACAGACCGAGAATATCGGTGGAGTACAACGTGGAGGAACCGGTGTAAACCGGGTCAAGGTAAACATAGAAATTGAACAAAACGTCCTCCATGGTCAGCGGATGTCCGTCGGAGTAGAGGATTCCGTTCTTCAGAACAAAATTGTAGGTTACGGTGCCGTCAGCATTTTCTACGACTGCGTAATCCTTGACAACAACAGCTTCCTCATCGCCGTATGCAACTTCAACTTTTCCGTTGACATACTTGGAGGAGAGCATACCGATCTGAGTCATGGAAACGATCGTTCCGTCCGTTGCGGAAGTTGAGAAGAAGGGGTTAAACAAACCATCCAACTGCTCAGTCATGATAACAAAAGCATCTGTTTTGTTGCCCTTGCCGCCACAGCCTGCAAGCAAACTCACGCAGAGTGTCAGGGCAAGTAACAAACTAAGAATTCTCTTTTTCATGTTGATTCTCCTTTGATTAATGATTACTCAATTACGATCTCTGCTTCCACAGAGTTGCCGTTTATCGTGATCTTCACGCTCTCAGGCTTCTCTCCCACCGCCTCACAGGTGATTCCCGAATAATCAATCACGCCGGGATCTCCCATGCCGCAAACAAGACCGATCACATAGTCATCCGCTCCGAAGTAGCATCCGGAGTCGATCTGAAGGGTACTGTTCTTCACCGCCACATTGGTAAAAGTCGCCTCTGCGGAAATCGTTCCCGCCAAAAGACCGTAGGATGTTCCCACCACACGGGTACCAGCCTTGATGGTGAAGGTGATATTCTCAAAAGTCAAATCCGTGAAAACCGCTTTTTCGGTCAGATGACCGAACATACCTGCATTGACCTTTGAGTTATTCGTCTGAGCGATCTGAACATTTTTGATGGTGTAGCCATTGCCCTCGATGGTACCGCTGTAGTTGCCGTACATCAGAGAGGTAGGCCAAATCTCATCCGCAAAATCCAGATCAGCATGGAGCACATAGTTACCGTTCACACTGGCGTTGTCCTTGAACTGCTTCGCCGTGTAAATATGATACCACTCGCCTTCCTTCCAGTCCACATATAGTTTCAGGACAGAATCCTTCGCGGCACCGTTCACATAATCCACTGTACCGGGATGAGTGACAGTCAACGTATCCACTGCCTCTTTTCCTTCCGCATCCAGATAAACACCGTCAAAGGTATATCCGGCGCGCTCCGGGAAATCGAACATCTCGATTGCTCCGGTCTTCTCGTCCCAAACGGGAACCTTAATCTCGGAGACTTCCTCAGGATTGAAGGTATAACGATTCAAATATTCACCCGTATCCAGTGCGTAAAATTCAATCTCAAACAGAGGAACCCATGCAGCATAAAGGGTGATCACCGGCTCAGAAGCACTGTATGTTTCATCCGGATTTACCTCCAGTCTGCTCTCCTCAAAATCCCAGCGTTTGTTGTAAACGTAAACTTTCTCCCCCTGCTCATTCAGCGTCTCAGTTCGCTCTGCATACCAGCCGGCGAGAAAATAACCGCTGTTTTGCGCAGTGAATGCATCCTTTCCTCTGAGGGAATTGTCGGGAGATAACAGTGCAATCTCTACGTTTCCTTCGCTGTTCGTCTTTAAGTCTGAAATGTTGTAGGAATCCACGATCACGGAAGTGTTCGTGGTAAACATTCCTCCGTTCGCGTCATATTTGACACTCACGTTGTAGTTTGCCGCATCATTATCACGATACGGGTCTTCCTGCTCACCGCATGCCGTGAACAGAAACATTGCTGCGAAAAGTGTAAATGCCACTACGATTGATTTGAGTTTTCGCTTCATTTTCCTTCTTGCATCTTCTTTCATTAGCTTAGGTTTTGGGCAGACCGCCGGCCGGCGGCCTGCCCGTTTGTTACATCTAATTACTCTTCTGTCTCGGTGTTCTCCGCCTCGGCAGTTGCATCAGTTGTCATTTCCGTTTCAGCTTCTGCATTTACCTGTACAGTTTCTTCAGCTGCTTTCTTGGATTTCTTGACCTTCTTCTCTTTCGGCGTTTTCGCTTTCTTCGGTGTTTTCTCCTTCTTCGGAGCTTTCACCGCAGTGATCACCAGGCCGCCAACCGTTCCGATCAATGCCAGCCCGGCAAGAACGATACCCATGATCATGGAAGTCTTGTCGGTTTTGTCATCAGAAGGATCAACCACATCGCCGCCCACCGGATCATCGGGAGTCAGAGCGACGATTCGCTGCTCTGCGGAAACCAGTGCCGCATAGTTTTTTACCAACGCCTGCTGCTCGGTGGTCGCGATCTTCGCGTATGCCGCACGGGCCGCTTCTACCAAAGCCTTGTCCTCGTAGACTACTCGCTCAGGAATCGCATTGATCGCTGCAATCGCTGCAAGGGTCACGTCATCTGCACCGGTAGGGCCGTCGATCACCAGATCGAAATATTGATTCAAAATATATGTGTCGTAATTCTGTCCGTTAACCGGTCTTACGATCGTCAGTTTGTTCTCCACATAACCAACATACTCCACAAAGT
>JAFQDI010000187.1 GCA_017416055.1 Lachnospiraceae bacterium | reverse complement strand
TCAAAATCGCAACAACATTCGGTTTTTTACCCATTTCGTTTCGTCCTTTCCATGAACTCGGATTCAGTCTGTGTCATGGTCAACAGATTGCACTTGTCCTCAACACCATCCTGTCAATATGATAATTATATAACAATATATCCCGAATTGCAAGCGCAGGATAACACAAAAGAGGCGTCAGAAAACGCCCCTTTTGCTTCTTCCCCTATAACACTCTCTTTATACCCCGGGCACAACGATTCGCAGTCCCAACTTCACCAGCCAGATTCCCACCGGAATCAAGAGCAGCGTGCAGAAACAAACCAGCGCCAGCGCCCACAAAAACAGCGTCACCGGCACTTCAATAAACAGCCAGAAGCACGCCACCAAAAGCGCACCGGTCAGCTTGTAGCCGATCCAAAGCATCAGACAAAGTACCGCCAGACCGATCAAACATAAAATAAACATCTCATTTCCCCTCCTGTTTTTTGAAATAAACGGTTCCCCTTTTGATGAATACAGTATATAATAGTAGTCAGGCAGAATAAACCGACCTTTCAGCGAAATAGGCCCGCTTATTCCGCTGAATTTGCAGAGCAGTACCGGATGGGGGGATATTATGGGAAGAAAATCGACAAAAGAGAACAAAACAATCTATCAAATCAGCCGGGAAACTGCCGGCTTTACCAGAGAGGCTGCCGCAGAGCGGTTGGGCTTCATCTCCTCCGACCGAATTGAGAAGATCGAATACGAAAAGACCCTGCCCCAGCCGGACGAGATTCTGGCGATGGCTGCCTGCTACAAAGACCCCGCGCTGTGCAATGTGTACTGTTCCAGAGAATGCCCCATCGGTCAGGAGTATGTTCCCGAGGTGAAGGCGAAGGAACTCTCCCAGATCACACTGGAGATGCTTGCGTCTTTAAACGCCTTGGAAAAAGAGAAGAATCGTCTGATTGAAATCACCGTGGACGGCATGATCTCCGAAGATGAACTGAAGGATTTTGAACAGATCCAGAAACAGTTGGAACAGATTGCGTTCGCGATCGACTCACTTCAGTTGTGGGTGCAGAAGGCGATTATTGAGGGGAAGATATCGAAGTAAAAAAAGCGGAGGGGCCTGTCAAACAACAGACCCCTCCGTTTTTTCACCTTAATTGCGGTCTTTCGACCAACTCAACAACCTCAGCCCGCAACTCCCAGCCCGGCAATATACGCTCCCAAGCCCCATCGGTTAACGTTCAATGGCTGAAGCATCTCGTTCTCATCCATCAGTAGCCAAACCGCTTTCGTACCTTCCTCATAAATCACCTGGATCCATCCACTTTCCGGGTAATATCTGGCGATATCCACCACCGTATCCTTCGGAAGAGTGATGACATTGGCGGGATCCGCATTCATATCCCGGTAGAATGTTGCATCCTGTCTCAGATACAACGGATAGTTCGGATCGTTGCGAAGCTGAAAACTGTAATATTCCGGAACCTTTTCCTCCAACGTTGCCTGGAATTCGGATGAGTTTTTCAACTCCCAGCACATCGTCACGAACTGCGTCTGCACCACATCATAACGTGTCCATCCGCTGACTGTTCCAGCGCCGGTAACCTCCAGGCGGTTACGGTCATCCGGTTCCAGCGCCGGAGGCCAAACCGGAACTGATCCGACCCGGATAAGTTTCCCCTCATCATAACGCAGGAATGTAGTGACCGGATCCATACCGGAACCCGACTGATAAACCGCAATTTCCAGCCACTGATCGGAAGTGTCCAGATCGATCAAGCGGATTTTTGCCATATTTAAAAACTCTGTGTACTTTACGATCTCACTAAATGCCTCTGCGCTATAGTACGTATCTTCAATCTGCACCGCAAAATTCTTATTGTATTCTTTGTCCGGGTACAACTGAACGGTAATCTTTTCCGCTTCTCCGTCACCATTCAGATCTGCCAGCACCGTTGTTCCGGCATCAAAGATCTGCACGATTCCATCTCCGGCGATCTGTACTTCCTCCGTGTGGAGACTCATCGGTTCAGGAGCTTCGGTGGTCGGTTCGTCCATTGTCGCCCCTTCCGTAGGCTCCTCAGCTCTTCTTAACAATTTCAAGTCTTCCTCTATACCCATCTCAAAACCAAGCATATAATCACAGTAGGAAACCGAAGAAATGCTAAATTCTCCATTTTGCTTCACTAACCGAACGACAAATTCTGACCATCCCTTCATCGTTCTGACCTTACCGGGAGTAGTCGTATAGGGACAAATCTCATTTACTCCTACCAACAGTCTGACTTCATCCTCTGTTTCGTTTAGTACTTTGATGCTCTTGCATATCGCTTCCACATCTTGGAACGTTATTCCGCCCAATGTTGCCTTCCAGTCTTGGATAAACTCCCACCGTTTCGTGTTAAATCCGGTGTCTTCCTCATCCATATACAACTGAGCCCACTGCACAAAGTACTCCTCCAGCACCTCATCATATGGTGTGGGCTCCCGGGTAGGCTGCTCCTCCGTGGTCGGTTCGTCCGTCGCAGGTTCTTCCGTCGTTGGCTCCTCGGTCGGTTCCTCCGTGGGTTCCTCTGAACTTTCTTCGGCAGGTACTTCCTCGGATGAATTTTCTACCGGCTCCTCCGTCGTCTCCTCATCTGCACTCTCTAATACAGGTGCTTCACTCTCTATATTATCTCCCACCTGACCCGCTCTCGTGTCAGGCTCCTTCTTTCCGCAATACGTACAACCGATCAATCCAACCACAAGTACGATCAAAATCATCACGGTGTACCGCGCCATTTTCGGTCGATTTGCAATCAACATGATTCGTTCCTTTATCCCTTTCACACTGCCGGTCATGGTCGTCGCCGTCGACAGCAGGTGGCTCCGCCCCTGACAGGTCAGTCCAATGAGGGTCCGTCCGTATTCCGCACGAACCGCCTCGCCGATCCGCTCGATGGCGCCCTCATCGCAGGCCAGTTCCGCGTCCCTGCGCGAAAGAGCTGCCGCCCACCATACCAGCGGATTGTACCAGTGCAGCACCAGACACAGGCAGCGCAGTGCAGCCCAGATATGATCCCGGTGCGCATAATGCGTCGTCTCATGTGTCAATACGTGATGAAAAACCTTCGAATCCTTAACCGCTTCCTTTGTCACATAAATCGCCGGACGAACGAGTCCAAACAAACAGGGCGTTTCAATCTCGTCACTCTCATACACCGGAAGCGAATCCGTTTTCTTGTCATAAAGCCATCTTGTCTTTTGAATCTTTCTGCTAAAATGCAGATTCGTTGCCAAAAACAGCACCGCCGTCATTGCCATACCCGCGCACCAGACAGTCATCAGTATTCCTTTCAAAGAAATGTGTTCCTTACCGGAAGTCTCTAACTTCTCCGTGCTGGGCGCAATACTCACTCCACCGATCTCCGGATACTTCGGTTCTTCCTCGATCACCGGGTTTTTCTCCGGGGTTACGTCCGGCTGAGGCGTGATGGGAGTATCCTCATTGCCCGGTTGATTCTCAGGAATCTCTCCGCCAATTTGGTCGTTCTGCACGCCATTCTGTTCTTCGTCCTTCTGAACTCCGTTTCCTTCCTTGTCCGGCAGAACGTCTTCTCCCTGTTCGGCATCCGCCTCTCCGTACCAGAGATAGAGGTCCGAGAGTTCATGGGTGAGACCATTCTGCACAAAGCTCGCAATACTGAAACTGCTGTCCGCGATGGAAAACGGAATCAAAAGTCTCACCAGCACCACCAGCCACAGGGCATACTGCAATCGAAGACTGATCTTTCCCCGCAGTATATGCAGCAGTGCAATGACCAGAACGATCAACACCGATGAAGATATGATCCACTCACTCATCTTTCTCCTCCTCTGCCTGACGAAGAATCTCGTACAGCTCCTCGATTTCTTCCTTCGAAAGCTGCTGCTTTTTCGTCATGGCACTCATCATCATACTGATGCTGCCCTTGTACACCCGATCAAGGAAGCCTTCCGTCTCCTGCAGTGCCGCCGTCTCCCGCTCAATCAGCGAGGTATAGCGCATCAAACCGTCAATCGTTTCACACAAGATCAGGTTCTTTTCGGTCATGCGGTGGAGCATCGTCAATACCGTCGATCGTGTCCAACCAACCGATTTCTTTAAATAATTCACTGCCTCACGGCCGGTGCATCCCGGATTCTCCCACAGGCATTCCAACACATTCCACTCTGCCGGGGTAAGGCTGATCTGCTTTGTCTCCATCGCTCTATCCTCCGATTTCTTAAACCATGTTCCGTAAACGTGGCCTCGTTTTTGGAACGATTATTTCAGCAATTGTTTACTTTGTAAACCAAGCATATCACACACTGTTTACATTGTCAACATTTTTTCTGTTAAGCTTTTGTCACACTCATGTAACACTTTTGTCATATTCTTTTTAAGGTTTTCCGTTATTTTTCTTGTGTCTCAATATAATTCGTGTTACACTATGTACGTCAGCAGACTAATTCGTTAAAGTCTGCTCGCTATGATTGCAAACCTGCTCACACAAAGCAATCAATTTTCTTAAGGAGGTTTTCCATGAGCAGCTACGGACTTCTCGGCGAAAAGTTAGGCCATAGCTTTTCACCTGCCATACATAAACAATTATGGAACTGTGATTACGATCTGGTTCCCCTCCCCCGCAATCAGGTGGATGAGTTTTTCCGTAAGCGGGAGTTTCTTGGTTTCAATGTCACGATCCCCTACAAGCAGATTGCCTGCGAGACCTGTGAGCACGTCGACCCCAAGGCGATGGCCATCGGCGCAGTCAATACGGTGGTGAACCGCGACGGCGTTCTCTATGGCTACAATACGGACTATGACGGTTTTCTCTACTGTGTACGGAGGGCGGGTATTGAGCTCGCCGGCAAGAAGATCTTGATCCTCGGCAGCGGCGGCACCAGTCTGACTTCCAGAAATGTAGCTGCCGATGAGGGCGCGAAGGAAATCGTGGTGATCTCGCGCAGTGCACCGAAAGTAGATCCTGCAAGCCCCGCGCAGTCTAGTGAATCAGCCCTGGGCAACTCCCGCACTGAATCCACTTCCGCTGCCACAACCGTCGGCATCTTCCGCAAGTGTCCTCTTTCCTTTGATACTTATGATCACCTGGCTGACCGCCACCGCGACGCCGACGTGATTATCAATACGACTCCGGTCGGTATGTATCCCAATAATTATTCCACCCCGGTTGATCTGGCACTGTTCCCCTCCCTGAGTGGCGTTGTCGATGTGATTTACAATCCGGGAACGACTCTGCTCGTTCATCAGGCCCGGGAGATGGGCATCCCGGCCACCTGTGGACTTCCCATGTTGGTGGCTCAGGGCGCATACGCCGCGGAACATTTCTCCGGGCAGTGCTTCTCCGATGATGATATTGAACAAGTGATCCGTTCGGTTCGCGCCGAAACATCCAACATTGTCCTGATCGGTATGCCCGGCTGTGGTAAGACCACTGTGGGAAAAGCTCTTTCTGATGCACTTGACCGTGAAGTGGTGGACGTGGATGCGCTGATTGTAGAGCGGGAAGGACGGACCATCCCCGACATCTTTGCCACGGACGGCGAGGAATATTTCCGTCGATGCGAAACGGAGGCCGCGAAAATTGCCGGTGCGAAGACCGGCATCATCATCTCCTGCGGAGGCGGACTTCCCACGCGGGAGGAGAACCACTTCCCGATGCTACAGAACGGACGGATCTATTATCTGGACCGCGACCTTAACCGGTTGTCCATTGACGGCAGGCCGCTGTCCCAACAGAACAGGCTGATTGATCTGTACGAGAAACGTCACCCGATCTATCAGGCGCTCTGCCACCGACAGATCATCGTAGCAGAGAACGATTTGCAGAAAATGATCGACGAGATTACGGAGGATTTTCATGAAAATATTGGTGATTAACGGGCCCAACCTGAATATGCTGGGCATCCGCGAGAAGAATATTTACGGAGCAGACACCTATGAGAGTCTGCTGAAGAAGATTCAGAACTACTGTGATTCCGAGGGAATCGAGGTGGAATTTTACCAGTCAAACCACGAGGGCTGTCTGGTGGATCGCATCCAGGAAGCGTATTTTCAGAACATTGACGGCATCGTGATCAATCCCGGCGCCTACACCCACACCAGCATCGCCATCCTGGACGCACTGAAGTCCGTCATGATCCCCACCGTGGAGGTCCACATCTCCGATGTGAAGACCAGAGAGCCGTTCCGACAGATCTCCTACGTTTCGTACTATGCGAAAAAGACCATCATGGGTATGGGGACGGACGGATATATAGAAGCGATCAAGACGTTACGTGTCGAATAGTGTTGAATTTTAGAAAAAGTTCGTGTGGTTTCTGCGACACAACTAAAAAAGAAGATCGACAGGGATATTCAACCCTCTGCCGGTCTTCTTTACTTATGTGCTTCAAATCACCACTCTGCAAAATCAGTTACTATCCACACACCATCTTTATACATCATTTCCCAGACAACGAAGTCCATCACCCACTTGTCTGCGACATTTCCGGTTACCGTAAGAATGGCTTTTCCTGTTTGTGGATCGGTATCAATCTGAATTGTATCACTGTACACATCCTTCGTGATCGGACCGTATCCACCATTCACAAATCCCCAATGATCAAACTGATCGACGTACACATTCATCTCCACTGTGGCTCCGCACTCCGGCTGGGTTACTATCATGTGCGTATCGCTCGTCTTTTCCCGTACGGTCGGAATTCTGATTCGGTGGCTCTCCTCCATTACATCTCCATTGGAGTAAACGAAAGGCATCTTAGTCCAAACGCCATTGATTTTTTTCATAAGCTGAATACATGTGACATCTCCACCTGTACTCATGGTGTAGGTGAAGAGTGCTATTTCGTTCTCGCCGTCACCTTCTACGTCCAGAGGCTCCGCTCCGTAGTACCAGTTTGCCCATCGTTTTCCCAGTTCGATGATATGTCCGGTACTCAGAATCAGATATTCCGTTCCGGAGTAATTATCCTCCTCAGTTGCGAGGAATCTTCTATCGATTACACCGTCTCCGTCAAAGTCGGTATTGGACTCACGGAACACGCCGTAGTCTCCATACCAGGGATGCGTCTCGTCGTAGTTTCGAACCGCGTTGCAGATATTTTCCTTCCATGCATCCGGATCTTCCGTTCTCTCAACTTCTCTCGCGGTTGTCGTCAGATCAAACGTCATCTTCATCATCGCCTGACCGGGAATATCCTCCGGCCATTCTTCCGGAAGATCAAATTGTGAACTAAACTTTCCTCCATCCTGATTCTTAAAGACAACCGTCAGTTGAACCGGAGACTTGCCCTCCAGACAAAGCCAATAGACACCGGTCAGATTCTCCACATCAAACGATGCCATATAGATTTCTCCAACCATCTGTCCGAGATAATCTTGATTGAAGCGCTGCCATAAATCCCCCGCCTCACGCAGTACCGTTCCCCACATCAAATAATAATAGTAGGGTGCCGTATCTCGGATAAAGACTTCTCCTGCATCATAGCTCTCTGTCTCGACGGTTCCGGAAATCTGAAGTACACTGTTTTCTTTCGCCTTCAGATACGCTTCCTGATATAAACCGCTGTAGGGTTCTCCGGAGTAATTATAGAACCAATCAAAATGCTCTGTCTCCACATACGCATAACCCACACGGTCTGTTTTCCAGGCGTAATCGGACCAACCCCAGCCAAAATCCGCAACCGTTTCGGAATTATATAAAGCACTTACACTATAGGCACTATCAATATACTTAAATGCTTCCAGTACCATTTCAACATCATAGTTCTCGTTGAGCTGGTGCCGTACCGCCTCGTCTCGCCCCGCATTGCTCGGGCAGCAAGACCTTGAACCGGTATCAATCCTACTCAACATTTTCAGCCAGAGTTCTCTGGTCATTCTTTCCATTGCAGTGCTCAGTTCTTTGGAATTCGGAATTTCTGTGATCATCTCAACCGACTCCGTCTCCTCGGTATTCGCCTCGCCAGACGTGTCCTTCTGATCATCTACATCGGTTGTGAGTTCCTCTCCGACCGTCTCCCCGGCTTTTACCTCTTCATTCGCCTGCCCATTCGTCCCGAACACCACCAACGCTACCACCAACACCATCGCAAACATCGCGCCCATCCATACTGCGGGCTTTTTAAAACTCAATACATGCTTAATTCTGCTCTTCACACTAATCTCCCCGAATGCGGTTATCACATTCCAATTCAGTTTTTTGTTTGTTGCTACGGTCAGAAGCGTCCGGCTGTACTCCTTCCGCATCTCGCCGCTGGCCCCCTCCAGCGCCATCTCATCGCAGCTCATCTCCATATCGCGGCACATCACAAACCACGCCACCCACACCAGCGGATTAAACCAGTAGATGATCGTCAACACGGTCGCAAGCATCTTCACTGCGTAATCCTTGCGCCAAATGTGACAGGTCTCATGAAGCAAGATCCACCCCTGCTCCTGCCGGTTCAGTCCCACCGGAAGATAGATCGTCGGCTTTATGATCCCCATCACAAAGGCCGAATCGATCGCGTCGGTTTCGTACACGCGCGTTCGTACCTTAACTGCAGTCCGCACGCGAAGCCAAAGTCGAATCCAGCTCGTCAGCATGACTGCCCCCAGTGCGATCATTCCGACAATCCAAATCCATGTTCCGACTGTCTGCCAGCGAAGCTCCTTCCACCAAGTTCCGCCGGACTGCGTTTCTGCACGGTCAGTCAGGCTTTCGCCGGGCTGAAGATTCTCCGCTCCGTTCCCGCCAATCTGCGGGGGCACGTTCGGCAACCCACTCTCCGTTCCGTCCATCTGAGGCGGTACGCTCGGCAACCCACTCTCCGACCCACCAATCTGAGGAGGCACGTTCGGCAGTTCATTCGTCGCTCCATCCATCTGAGGCGGCACGATCGGCAGCTCACTCTCCGCTCCACCGATCTCTGGTGACATATTCGGCAGTTCGCTCTCCGCTCCACCGGCCTCGGGCAATGCGCTCTCCGCCTTCATCGACTCAGGCATTAAGTTCAGGTTGAATATACTGAACGCGCTGTCCACCGTCAACGGACACACCAGTCTGAACGCCACGACAAGCCACAGCAGATACGTATATCGTCTCGGTGCCTTGCGAAGCAGCCAGCGAAGCACCAGCACCGCCAGCACGCAATAACCCGCGATGATGCTCATCTCCAATATCTGTGAAAAGATATTTTCTAAAACAACACTCACTCTGTTCCCTCCAATTACCATTCCGGCAGTCCCTCTGCCTCAATCTGATTTCGCTATTCGCCCCACACTTGAATCACTCATGGTAGGAGTCGATCAGATCCTTCAATTCTTCTGCCTCTTCCTTCGACAATCTCTGTCGGCCACCCAAAAACGCCGTCAAAAACTGCGGCAATGAACTGGAGAACGTCCGCTCCATGAACGCCCCGGACTCCTGTGCCTGAACTTCCTCCTTCGTGCGCAGCGGAATCACTATCGCGTTCTCGTTTTTGATATAGCCTTTCTCGCTGAGGCGCTTAATCTCCGTGTAAGTAGTCGATTTCTTCCAGCCCAACTGCTCGTTACAGATCTTGACCAGCTCACCTGATCCGATGGGCGCATGCTCCCACAAAATCATCAAAAGTCGGTAATCACTGTTGCAAAGTCTGATTTCATCCATGATAAACCTCCATTTCTATCCCCCAGTAATCTTTATGTTTACTCTCCCCACGCTTGGTCTGTGTTTGTAGACCCCTTGTTGTTAGTCTACATCTATAAACCTTTTCTGTCAAGTGGTTTTTTCATTTTAAGACACTTCTCCATCTTCACTCTCCACCACGGTCACTGTCGCATAAACCGTCTTCTCCGCGCCGGTCGCTCCGACCGCCGAATACGCCACAATGTATGTTCCACACCGATTCAGGTCCACGGTTCCGGAAACCTGCACTTCCAAAAGCGTTTTTCCATCTACATCCAGCGCAAAAACGTTTTTCAGAAGATCCACGTCACTCCCTCGCTCCACCTTCAAGTCCTCCACTCGGTGGATCGAGATCGGAAGCGACTTCCAAGGATTGTCCGCAGAAGGGTCCGTCGGATCCCAACCGCGATATGGGCTCTCCGGGTCCAGAAACAACGATGGCGGTTTCTCCGGCACGGTTTCCGTCGGTCCATCAAAAATCTCCACCACTGTACCCGCCGGACAATGGTCATATATCCACTTTGCATCGCCACAGGTCAGGCGGACGCAACCCTGAGATGCCTTCGTCCCAAGCTGATTGTAGGCACCCGGTGCCAGTGAATTCCCCGCCTCCTTCAAGTATGGCACCGAATGAAACAGGATATTTCCGGTGATCCTGGATGCATATTGTCCGTATGTTCCCCCAAACAACGCCCGCCAGCGATATTGGTCCGAGATCGCAAACACCCCGATAGGAGTATTCCCGTCCGTTCCAACCGAACATACCATATACTTTACCGCATTTGCATAGCTGCCATCTGCCCCACGCTCATAGATCGTTACACAGTTCGCGGTCCGGTCCACCTTGATGAAATAAGGACTGCCGCTCCCCTCCGGTCCATCCTCATTTTCTTTTCCGACCGCTGCCGTCCCCACGGCATCGTAGCCAACCTCTCCGCTCCCGAACACGCCTGATTCTCCTCCGGTCGAGCATCCAACCAACATCACCATCGTCAGCACGATCGCCAACATCATCTTTTGTCCGCTTTTTCTCATGAAATCCCCCTTTTTTCTGTCGTTTTACTCTCTCAATGTACGCTCTAACATCTACATGGCCCGCCCCACCATTCTGCTTCTGTAGACTTTGTGTTTTTAGTCTACAATTATAAACCAATCTTGTCAAGCGTGACTTTACGATTTTAAACTTTTGTAACAAAATCATATCTATGGTTGACAAGTGTGTATAAAATGTGTGTTATATCATTGAAACGGGGGTATAGAAGTGCGCTTATCCTACTTTTATCGTAGAAGCAAAGCAAGGTGACTTTTTGGTGTATGTTCCGGACATGGACATCTACACCGAGGGCCAATCCATGGCTGATGCCATTGAGATGGCGCGAGACGCCATCGGCCTTAAAGGCATTGACCTTGAAGATGACAAAAAAATCTTCCCGAAGCATCCACGTACACCGAGGCGATGCGTAAAGCTCAGGAAGATACAGAAGATATTGATTTCAGCACGGGAACTCTCACGCTGGTTGATGTTGATTTTACCGTCTATCGCCGGCGCATGGACCATCGAATGGTCAGGCGCAATGTCACTTTGCCCAACTGGCTTAATCTGGAAGCAGAACGCCTTGGGCTTAATGTGTCCAGAGTTCTTCAGGACGCACTTTCTGACAAAGTCGCCCAATTACGGTGACTCCTCCAGCATGTCACTGGAAAACACCATTACCGTATCATCATAATCCCACTGAAATTCATTCATTGATAACTCACCCTATCGCCAGCCGATAAAATTCTTCCAGCCGGTCCACATCCATTTTATACAGATAGCATTCCCCGATCCTCTTCGGAATCGCCAGATTGATCGTCTGCCCGGAGCGTTTTTTGTCGTTGAGCAGCACACTCACCGCCTCGGCCGCCGTAAACGGGCACTCGGTCATCAGATCATATTTTTTCAGAGCGGTAACCACGCGGTCGGTGATATCCTCCTCGGTCAAACCGTATGCATAAGCAGCCTTGCAGATTGCCGCCAAACCAACCGCCACCGCGTTTCCGTGATTGATCTCGTAATTGCTCAGCTTTTCCACCGCATGAGCCAGCGTGTGTCCCAAATTCAACAACTGTCGCTTTCCGGTGTCGAACTCATCCTCCATCACGTGTGCCCGCTTGATCATCAAATTTTTCGGGATAATCTCGCCCGGATGCTCCCTCGCATCGTGCTCCACCACAAAATCAAACAATTCCGAATCCATTAGCACCCCGTGCTTGATGACCTCCGCCATTCCGGTGGAAAATTCTTCATCCGGCAACGTCCGCAAGGTGGAATAGTCGCACAACACCAGCGCGGGCTGATGAAATGCGCCCGCCAGGTTCTTGCCCGCCGAGAGGTCCACCGCTGTTTTTCCTCCGATGGAGGAATCTACCGCTG
>JAFQDI010000186.1 GCA_017416055.1 Lachnospiraceae bacterium | reverse complement strand
GTCGGCAGCTGTTCTCCGGGTTTAATCAGTCCGTCCGCCACACCGAGCACAATCTGATTGCGGATCTGCTGGTAGATCGGAACGTCGCTGGCAAAATCCAATTTCAGGATCATGGTGAATACCTCCTTACTTTGTTGAATCATTTGTTTGTATTATTTGTTTGTATCATTTGTATTATTTATCATAATACAAATGATAATCTTTGTCAAGAAAAAGCTTAAAAAAAAAAAAAATGGAACGCGATACGCCTCCCACCTTTTATGACAGTTTTCATCAAAATCTCGGCGCAAGAATTCCTTCTCGCGCCGAGACCTAACAATCCAATTATTTTACAAACTCCTCAACCTTCGCTGCGATGCTCTCGCCATCCAAGCCGTACTTCTTCACCAACTGTACTGCAGGACCGGACTCACCGAACACATCGTTCACACCGATCTTCAATACAACGGTGGGTGCCTTTGCACTCAGACAATCGCAAACTGCGCTGCCAAGACCGCCGATCACGGAATGTTCCTCAACGGTAACAACTTTTCCGGTCTCCTTCGCTGCTGCCACGATCAGCTCCTCATCCAGAGGCTTGATGGTGTGGATATTAATCACCTTCGCATCGATACCCTTCGCTGCCAGAATATCTGCTGCCGCCAGAGACTCCGCCACACACAGACCGGTCGCAACGATGGTCACGTCCTTACCCTCGCGGAGAACAACACCCTTACCCAGCTCAAACTTGTAAGTCGTCTCATCGTTAAAGACAGGAACTGCCAGACGGCCGAAACGTAAGTAAACGGGGCCAACATACTCTGCTGCCGCCTTCACTGCCTCTCTCGCCTCCACATCGTCTGCGGGGTTGATCACCACCATACCGGGAATCGCACGCATCAGAGCGATATCCTCGTTACACTGATGGGTAGCACCGTCCTCACCAACAGAGATACCTGCATGGGTAGCACCAATCTTTACATTCAGATGAGGATATCCGATGGAGTTTCTCACCTGCTCAAACGCACGTCCTGCCGCAAACATCGCAAAGGTGCTGGCAAAGGGAATCTTTCCGCAGGTCGCCAGACCTGCAGCAACACCCATCATATTGCACTCTGCGATACCGCAGTCGATATGACGCTCGGGAAATGCCTTCATGAATACACCGGTCTTGGTAGCACCTGCCAAGTCAGCATCCAGAACGACGATATTCGGATTCTCTGCGCCCAGTTCCTTCAGGGCGTTTCCATAACTCTCACGGGTAGCGATCTTCTTTACTTCTGACATAATGCTTCACCTACCTTCTCCAAGTCTGCCATCGCAACAGCGTACTGCTCTGCATTGGGAGCAGCTCCGTGCCAGGATGCCTGATTCTCCATAAAGGATACGTCTTTACCCTTTACCGTCTTTGCAACAATCGCGGTGGGCTGACCCTTCGTCGCCTTTGCCTCTGCAAACGCTGCCGCCAGCGCATCATAATCATGTCCATCCACATTGATCACATGGAAATTAAATGCCTCAAACTTCTTATCAATCGGATAAGGAGAATTTACCTTAGCGATATCGCCGTCGATCTGCAGACCATTATTGTCCACGATCACCACCAGATTATCCAGTTTGCGGTGAGCGGCCAGCATCGCTGCCTCCCAAACCTGACCTTCCTGGATCTCGCCGTCACCAAGCAGAGTGTATACGCGATAATCAGCACCGTCAAGCTTGCCTGCAATCGCCATACCTACAGCTGCGGAGATACCCTGGCCAAGGGAACCACTGCTCATATCCACGCCGGGGATGTGCTTCATATCCGGATGACCCTGAAGGTAGGAACCAACCTTACGCAGGTTGTTCAGCTCCTCAATCGGGAAAAATCCCTTGTGTGCGAGGGTCGCGTAAAGTCCGGGAGCAGTATGTCCCTTCGACAGTACGAAACGGTCGCGGTTAGGATCCTTCGGGTTCTTCGGATCTACGTTCATCTCCTCAAAATAAAGGTAAGTATAGATGTCTGCTGCGGAAAGTGATCCACCGGGATGACCGGACTTCGCACCGTACACTGCAGTCACGATACTCTTGCGAATCTCATTGGCTTGCTTTTTCAGTTCCAACGTATTCATCTTCGATTTCCTCCTGTTTTGCTCTCATATCTCCTGCCAACGGCAGGGAATTAAACGTCGATTTGGACGTCCACCTTAATAAGGTTAGTATAACATGGCCGCCTCATTCTGTCTAGATAATTCATCCGCATGACAGATAATTTGATTATTTGTCATGCTTTTTGGCAATTCTTGCACTGTTGATCAGCACAACAAACGCCCCAATATTATGCAAAAAGCTTCCTGCCAGTGCGGAGATCCATCCCACAACCGAGAGGGCGATCATCGTAAAACTGATCAAAAAGGAAAACGCAATGTTCTGATAGATGATCATGCGGGTCCTCCGTGCCAGGCTGATGACAAACGGAATATTGTCCAGATTATTGTTCATCAGCGCGATGTCTGCAGACTGGATTGCCGTGTCCGACCCCATCGCTCCCATGGCGATTCCCACATCCGCTTCTTTCAGTGCCAGGGCATCATTGATTCCGTCTCCGATTACCAGCACTTTCCGCTGTGCTTCGTTGTTCTCTCTCAGTTCACGTACCTTCGCCTGCTTGTCCTCGGGAAGAAGTTGCGCGAAGGCTTCATCGATACCGGCAGCCTCGCGAAACTGTTCAGCCGCAGCCCTTCTATCACCGGTCAATATCACTGAACGATCCACACCAAGCCCCTTAAGTGTCTTAATCACTTCCGGAGTCTCCGGTCTCAAGCGGTCATCAAAGCCCAAGCATCCCAATAACTCGCCGTCTCTGCAAACCCAGTTGATGGGACCGGTATACTGCGTGTACTCGGGTAGTTCATACCCCATCTCAGCAAACCATCCGGTACTTCCGAAGCAGATTTCTTCTTTTCCTTTCGTCCCCTTGATTCCCTTGCCGGGAATCTCCTTCACGATCCAATCACTGTCGACTGCCTGACTCTCCTCGTCCGGCAGCGAGGTCATCACCGCTTTTGCTACCGGGTGAAGTGATCCGGCCGATACGATCGCCGCCGTATCGATCACCGTCTTCTCACTGACCTCGCCTATCGGCGTACATGCGCAGATGGACAGGCTGCCTTCGGTGATGGTTCCGGTCTTATCAAAGACTACTGTATTGATCGTAGTCAGTTCTTCAATAAATTTCGAATTTTTGATCAGTACACCTCTGCGGGTGGCCACTGACAGTGCGGCAATCATCGGTGCCGAGCTCACCAACATCTGTCCGCAGGGACAGCTCACCACCAAAATTGCAATCGCCGCAGACACATCTGCCTGAATGAGTGCCACCGCTCCGGCAATCGCCAAAACCAGCGGAATATAGTATGCCATAAACTGGTCAATCAGTCTGGATTCGGGCAGGGAGATGGACTCTGCCTTCTCTAACATACCCAAAATTTTGGAAAACGATGTATCCACATAGTCACAGACCACTTCCACAATGAGTACACCGTCCAGATTGATCGTTCCTGCGTAAACAGGATCTCCCGATGCCACAATCTGTGGCAGGGACTCTCCGGTCAGCGATTTTTGGTCTACATTGGACTCTCCGCTTAGAACTTTTCCATCGATGGGGATCAATGCGCCGGGTTTCACAATAATACGGCTTCCCACCGTCAGTGTCTTTGCATCCACCGTTGTTTCGTTTCCGTGCTTATCCAGGAGAATCGCCGTATCCGCCTGCATACGTCTCAGTCCGTCGATGACTTCACGTCCACCCATGATACTGCGCTCCTCAAAGAAGTGGGCCAGATTCAAGATTACCGGGATGAGGATCGCCAACTGATACTGACCATCAAAAAAGCAGGCCAGCACGGCGATTGCCACCAGAATCTCCATGGAATTTTTCGTCTCTTTCTGAACAAATCCCTTAACAGCCGTCACAAAGATATCTGTACTTTCGATGACGATTCCAATCACATAAATCAGGGCCGAAATTGCTGTTTTCTCCGGAAAAATCAAACTGTAAGCCCAACCGGCCACCAAACAGATCAGGGCAGTCAACGCCGATTGAATCTCTCTGGAAAGTTTTTTCTTTCCCTCAACGCTCAAATTTTGAGCCGCCAGATTCTCCAGCGTGTTTTTTCCCATGTTATCTATATTCTCCAAACGTACATCTCTCCTTCCATTTGGACTTTCATTTTATCAGGGCAACAGTATACCCGGAGTCTCCTCGCCCGGCTCAAGCAGCCGAATGTTTCCGATTTTGTCAAGCAGCTTCGTCAGCTTGTCGCTATACACTCTCGTCACAACCACCTCCGGGTTGACGAGATACTCATCCAAAAGCCCGTAAAACTCTGCCAGCGCATCATTTGCCGC
>JAFQDI010000010.1 GCA_017416055.1 Lachnospiraceae bacterium | reverse complement strand
GCCCTCACAGATGCGGGTAAAAAATGCCTTTTCCTGACGACTATATTCGGGATGACTCGCTAACATCTCCCGAATCACAAGGTGGCTGGGACGATTCTGTTCGATTATCATGTGCAGTGCATTTAAGGCGGCCGCACGCGGATTCATTGATTCACTCATAAAATAGTACCCGGAGTTACGGAATATCCACGCAGGAAAGCATCTGTTTCCATACGTTTCTTGCCTTCCAACTGAAGTTCTTTGATGATCAGACTTCCCTCCCCGCAACAAACAGAGAAGGAGGACTTTGTCACATTGGCGATCTGGCCGGGCAGACTGTTCGGTATGCTGTCGGACACTTGTGCCTTCCAGATTTTGAGCGTTTTTCCGTCAAGGGAAGTATATGCACTGGGCCAGGGATTTAAGCCGCGAATCAGACGCTCGATCTCCACCGCAGATTTCGCCCAATCAATCTTTCCCATCGACTTGGAAATGATGCCCACATAATTACTTTCGCCGGTCTGTGGAACGGGAACTGCCGTTCCTTCCTCGATCTTTTTTAATGTTTCCAGAATCAGCTTTCCGCCGGCCTCTGCCACCTTATCAAATAAACTGCCACCGGTCTCATCTTCAGCAAGGGGAATCTCAATCCGATCAAGTATATCTCCGGTATCTAACCCTTCATCCATCTGCATAGTCGTCACACCGCTGACCTTCTCACCGTCGATGACTGTCCACTGGATGGGAGCCGCACCACGGTACTTGGGAAGCAGGGAAGCATGAATATTCACACAACCATAACGAGGCAACGTCAAAATCGGTTTGTCCAAAATCTGACCGTAAGCGATCACAACCGCAACATCCGGCGCAATCTCCCGCATCTGCTCAAGAAATTCTTCGTTTTTACGCACCTTCTCCGGGGTATACACCGGAATCCCCAACTCCAAGGCCCGTTCTTTTACCGGAGTCATCTGAAGGCTTTTTCCTCTGCCCTTTGGCTTGTCCGGCTGAGTCACAACAGCCGCAACCTCATGGCCTCCTTCAACCAAGGCGTTCAATGCCGGTACACTCAAGTCCGGCGTACCCATAAATACGATTTTCATACCTTATTCTTCCTCAAACTCTTCATCATCTTCATCCGCGTAAACGGCTTCCATCAGTTCGCCCTCTACTTTGTCCACATACACGATTCCATCGAGATGATCCAGTTCATGACAGAATGCGCGCGCCAAAAGTTCAGTTCCGGTCATTTCCTGCCAGTTCATATCCGGATCCTGGAAGCGCACCGTCACAACATTGGGACGTGTCACGGTACCCATCTTTCCGGGAACACTTAGGCACCCCTCATGACCGGTCTGTTCACCTTCCACATGAATAATCTCCGGATTCAGCATAATGATCGGTCCATCACCAACATCTATCGTCACCAGTCGCTTTAACACACCGACCTGGGGGGCGGCCAGACCCACACCGTTCGCCTCATACATCGTATCTAACATGTCATTAATCAAAATTTTGGTGCGAAGACTCATGGAGTTGATCGGTTTACATTTCTTACGTAAAATATCATCTCCAAGTTCTCTGATTTGTCTGATTCCCATAATTCTTATCCTCCTAATCTTCATTCCAGTCATACTGGATCTGAATGGTATTTTCTATCTGAACAGCTGTTTCCAGCTGTTTTTTAAGCAGTTCAAGCGTCCGTCCGTCAGCGGATTTGAAATAAATGACCTTTCGGTAAATATCTTTTACTTTCGAGATGTTTTCGTCAGTGGGACCTAATATCTCAACACTCCAACCGTTTTTCGTGATTATTTTTCCGGCCAGTCTTGCAAGTTCCTGAAGTCTGAACTCAATCAAACGTTCATCCTCGCTCATATACTGAACCGTCAGCATTCGGTAAAACGGCGGATATTTTAGCATCCTTCGATACAAGATTTCCTGACGGTAAAAGCCGGGATAATCCTGAGTGGCGGCGCTGACAATCGGAAACTCTTCCGGATTGTAGGTCTGAATCACCACGTTTCCGGGACGATCACCGCGACCGGCTCGACCGGCTGCCTGTGTCAACAGGTTGAAGGTGTTGGCTGAAGCCGTGTAATCCTGTGCAAACAGGGACAGATCAGCAGCAAGCACGCCAACTAAGGTCACATTCGGAAAATCATGTCCCTTAACAATCATCTGTGTTCCGACAAGAATATCTGCCTCATGGTGCGCAAATGCGCTTAAGATTGCTTCGTGACTCCCCTTTTTTGCAGTCGTATCCATATCCATTCGAAGCACTCTCGCCTGGGGAAAAATCTCGCGAACCAACTGCTCCACCTTCTCGGTTCCGGTACCAAAGCCGGCAATATAAGGAGATCCACAGGAAGGACACACCTTTGGAATACGCTTCTCACTACCACAATAATGACAAGTCATCCGTCCTCCGCGATGAGTCGTCATCGCCACGTCACAGTGGTCGCATTTGATTGCTTTTCCGCAAGAGCGGCAGGAAATAAAGCCGGAATAACCTCTGCGATTGAGAAACAACATGATTTGTTCGTTTTTTGAAAGACGATCTTCCATCAATTCCTTCAATCTGCGGCTAAAAATCTGTTTGTTTCCACTCAACAGTTCTTCCCGTAAATCAATCACTTCAACTTCCGGAAGTCTGCTCTTTTCCACTGCACGGCGTGGCAGGGAAAGCAGCGTATATTCCCCTCGCATTGCACGGTAATAATCGGATACTGACGGCGTGGCAGAACCGAGCACAATCGAAGCACCGGACAGTTCAGCACGGACAGCCGCAACCTCTTTGGCATGATATCTGGGAACATTTTCGCTTTTATAGGCGTGTTCATGCTCCTCATCGATGATGATCAATCCCAAGTTAGAAAACGGTGTAAACAGCGCAGATCTGGGGCCAATCATAATCGATGCCTCACCCTTTTCCGCTCTGGAAAACTGGTCAAACCGCTCTCCCTTTGACATTTTGGAATTAACCAGTGCCACAACATCGCCAAAGCGGCGATAAAACCGCATCACCGTCTGATAAGTCAGTGCGATTTCCGGAATCAGCACGATAACCTGTTTTCCTTCAGTGATGACCTGATCGATCATCTCCATATATACTTCTGTTTTTCCGCTTCCGGTGATGCCATGAAGCAAATAAGTATAATTTTTACCCTTAAGACGATCCTCTCTAAATCGATCAACGGAAGCCGACTGTTCTTCATTCAGTCGAATTCGATAAGATGCATCCTCCCGAAGGCACAAAGGTGAACGCACTTTTTGCGTTTCCTCAATCATAATCCAGCCGGCTTTTACCATCGGGTTGATCACGTTAGCGGTCAGATTCAACCGGTTCAGTGCAATCCCATAAGGAATCTGCCGATCCTCACTCAACGCAGTGAGTAATCGTAGTCTGGCGATATAATGCTTCTTTTCACAAAAAGCAATCGTTTCAGCAAGTTCTTCCTCGGAAAGCAAAAGACAGATTGTTTTTTCCACCAAAGGGCGAACTGCTTCTTTTACGGGCATGACGGTTTTGATTGCCTGGATCATCGTACAGCCGTAATATTCTCTCATCCAACCGGCCAATTGCATCAGTTGTGCTTCTACGGATAAATTTTCTGTCTCCACCGAGTGGATGGATTTGATTTTTGAAGGATCAATTTCCGGAATATTAGAAAAGCCGATTACATATCCGTTAATGAGTCGGTTACCTTTTCCAAAGGGAATGCGGACACAGGAACCGGTTTTAATAATGGATATCCATTCATCCGGAATACGATATTGAAAGGTGCGGTCAAGATCAGTATGGTTGATCTCGACGATCACCGATGCGTAATCATTCATGCAAATTCTTCTTTCAGTTGATTAATGATCTGACCAATGCGGGTACTGTTGGACCCTTTAAATAGAAGCAGATCACCGGTTGATATGTGTTTCTTCAAATATGATGCCGCTTCCTCATTGGCGGAGAAATAAGATACGGTTAAGGATGAGTTCTTCTCGGAAGCGGCTTTGCCGATCTGCTCAGCAAGATCACCGACGCATATCATCTCATCGATGGCAAGATCTCCTGCAAACGCACCCACCTGACGGTGATACAGTTGCTCATTCTCGCCGAGTTCCAGCATATTGGAAAGAACCGCGATTCGTCGGCCGTTGCAGGGAAGGGAGGTCAAAACTCCCAATGCCGCACGCATGGAATCAGGGCTGGCATTGTAGGTGTCATCGATCACCTTAAAATTGCCGACGGGATAAATCTGCTGACGTCCGGAAAAAGCTTTAAATTCGGATAATGCTTTCGCGGCCACTGCACGTTCAATTCCGAAATGCTCAGCCACAGCCAATGCCGCTAATGCATTCATCACCATATGAGTACCGGTGACCGGCAGTTTGACCGATACCTTTCCGCCGGGGCAGATCGCATCAAAGGAAGTGCATTCCTCCTCAAACACAACGTTTTCAGCACGATAATCATTGTGTTTGCCAAGGCCGTAAAACAGAATTTGATATCCGATGGATTCATCTACGTTGGAAAGCAAATCATCGTCACCGTTTAAAATCAATAAACTTCCGGGCAACATGCCTTTGGTCACAGATAATTTTTCACTGCAAATATTTTCCCGGGTTTTAAGCTGTGCAATGTGGGCAACGCCGATGTTCGTGATCACCGCAACATCAGGACGGGTCATCCGGGCGATTTTTTCCATCTCACCAAAGTCGCTCATTCCGAGTTCAAGAACAGCTGCCTCATCCTTAGAAGATAATAAAGAGAGCATGATTGGCACACCGATGTCGCTGTTATAATTTTTTGCAGTACGGAAGGTACGATACCCCGCCGAAAGAGCTGTTGCAACCATCTCTCTGGTTGTCGTTTTTCCAACGCTTCCGGTCACTGCCACCACCTTTAAATCCATGCAATCGCGCCAGGACACGCCAATTCGGACCAGAGACTCATAGGTGTCTTTCACTTGGATCCAGGCAGCATCTCCACTGGGTGTTATCTCCTCAGAGCAAAGTACGCAGGCAGCCTTTTGGTTAGCCACATCGGCAAGAAAACGGTGAGCATCGACGCGCTCACCTTTCAATGGAACAAACAACGCGTCATGGTCCACCTCACGGGAGTCTATACTGATATGTGTTACAACCCGAGCGGGATCTCCATGAATCAGTTTTCCGCCGATCATCGCGGCAAGTTTAACGGCCGTCATGTTCTCCATTACAAACTCCAATCTGCCGATTTTTTTCGGCATCTGTTTATTTATTGTGAGAAGCGTTTCGTTTAATCATCGCAAGTCTTGCTTCCGCTCTATCACTGAAGGGATACCGGTGTGAACCGATTTCCTGATACTCTTCATGTCCTTTTCCGATGATAGCAATCAAATCACCGGGACGGGCATGGCTTATGGTATGGTGAATCGCTTCCCGTCGATCCATAATTATCTGATAATCACCGCCGACTTCCTCCACGCCCTCAATCAGTCCGCTGATAATCCGTGAAAGAGACTCAAACCGTGAATTGTCCTCGGTGAGCACGGACAAATCAGCTAATTTGCCACCGGCTCTCCCCATTCCGAGACGACGCATCGGCGAGCGGTTGCCGCCGCTTCCGTAAATACAAATCAGCCGTGTCGGTTTCATACGACGCAATGCAGTCAGTAAATTGATCATGCTGGACTCATTGTGTGCATAATCAATGATCACTCTATAGTCACCGCCATCCAACACTTCAGTCCTGCCCGGAACCTGAAGTGCGCCTAAACAGTTACAATCGGTGAGCGATATCTCTAAAACATGAGCGACAGTCAGTGCTGCCAGAGCATTTTCAAGATTATATGCTCCGGGAAGTCCGATATGGATTTCACCCTCATACAGGCCGGTAAGTCGTATTCTCCCGTCAGCTTCATCGCTTATTCCGATCAGATCGGGGCGATGCGGGTAAATCGGACAGGCGTTTTGATTGCAGTCAGAGACTTCGGCACAGTTCTCAATCGGGCGATCGAGATAATAACCGAGCCACGCATGGCTGCTTTCTCGCATCAATGCCCACTGATCAGCGGCCATATTTAGAATACTCAGTTTTGCATTTGTAAATAGCCGGCTCTTCCAGTATGCGTACTCTTCCATTGATTGATGCTCTCGCGGACCAATATGGTCGGGAAACAGATTTGTATAGACAGCAATTTGGAAGGGAACTCCGTACACTCTGTCACACATAAGTGCCTGCGACGAAACCTCCAATATCACATGCGTGCAGCCAAGCTGTTCCATCTCGCTCAACAGTCGGTGGAGAGTGATCGCATCCGGCGTGGTTGTTCCGATCGCCTCATGCAGTTCATCGCACTCGGCGCCCAGTGTTCCGATCAATCCGGTTTTTACCCCTGCGCCCGAAAGAATGCAACGAATCATCCATGCGGTGGTTGTTTTTCCCTTTGTTCCGGTCACACCGATCAGATAAAGTCGATTGGCAGAATTTCCGTAAAAGGTTGCCGCCAACCTTGCCATCGCTTTTTTGCTGTCTGATACCTGAATTACCGTAAGTTGATCTGCGAAAAGATTTTCCAAACGTTCCGGCGCGCAGGATTCAAGCAGGATGCAAACAGCACCGGCTGTTTTCGCTTCTTCTATATATTGATGACCATCTGTGCGATAACCGCATACGCAAATAAACATGCTTTGGGGTACGACTTCTGTGGACCGATCAGTGATCTGAGTGATTTCCACATCAAGGCGTCCCCCAAGCAACTGATAATCGTCAAGTGAATGAACCAATTGACTGAGAAGCATCGAATATGCCTCCAACGATCTCTTAGTTCATCTTATGAAATTTTCTTCCGTTTGGTCTAATTCCGATCATCGACCGAAAAATTCATCCAACTGTTCCGGTGTCATCAGGATTTTTCTTGCCTTAGTGCCCTCGTCGGGGCCGACCACACCGGCATCAGCAAGCTGATCCATAATTCTCGCAGCGCGGTTGAAACCAATCTTGAACATTCGCTGAAGATTTCCGATAGATGCCTTCTGGCTCTCCACAATAAATCGTCCGGCGCGCTCAAAATACTCATCCCGATCAGAACTTCCAGCCATTGCATTGCTGTTCTGAACCAGTTTCTGCTCAATACTCTCATCAAACTTCACTTCACCGCGCTCGGAGAGGAAGGATACGATCTGATTGATCTCGCTGTCAGACACGTAAGCTCCCTGAACACGGAGCGGTTTCTGATATCCGGAAGGGTAGAACAGCATATCTCCGTTTCCAAGCAGCTTTTCTGCACCGTTCATATCCAAAATGGTACGTGAATCCACACCGGTGGATACGGAAAGTGCCGCGCGTGAAGGGATGTTTGCTTTGATCAGACCGGTGACAACGTTGACGGAAGGTCTCTGAGTCGCCAGGATCAGATGAATACCTGCGGCGCGAGCCATCTGTGCCAGACGGACGATCGCATCTTCCACCTCACTGGGGGCAGCCATCATCAGATCGGCAAGCTCGTCCACAATGATAACGATCTGTGGCATCAATTCCGGCTTCTCACCGGTCTCTTCGGCCTCTTCTCTTTGTTTTTCATTGTAACCCTTAATATCACGAACATTCAGTTCCGCAAACTTTTTGTATCGGTCGGTCATCTGAAGCACCGCCCAGCCAAGCACCTCAGCCGCCTTTTTCGGGTCGGTAACAACCGGTGAAAGCAGGTGAGGAATACCATTGTAGATACCAAACTCAACCATCTTAGGGTCGATCATAATAAACTTTACTTCGTCGGGAGTAGCCTTGTACAGCATACTCATGATCATACAGTTGATGCAGACAGACTTTCCGGATCCGGTGGTTCCTGCCACCAAAAGGTGAGGCATTCTCGCCAGGTCGGACACAATCGTATTCCCGGAGACATCCTTACCCACTGCAATCGCAAGCTTGGAAGGATGTTTCAAAAACTCTTCACTCTCCAACACCTCACGCAAAGTAACCGACGCGCGTTCTTTATTCGGAACTTCAATGCCGATGGCGGATTTGCCGGGAATCGGGGCCTCCATACGGATATCCGCAGCGGCAAGCGTAAGCTTGATATCGTTGGTCAATGATACGAATTTGCTCACCTTTACGCCCTGATCCGGGATCAACTCGAAGCGGGTTACGGAAGGTCCGCAGCTGATGTTGGTCACAGTCGCGCCAACACCAAAATTCTGCAGGGTCTGCTGTAGCTTCATCGCAGTTTCTCTGAGATCATTTTCACGGCTGGCATCATTCTTTCGCACAGGGGCCTTCAACAGTCTCAGCGGAGGTTTCTCATAGGGCTTACGTTTCACTTTCGGTTTTGTCGCCTCAGGAGTCGCCGTTGTCGTCTGGGCTGTCGTCGTAGCCGGGGTGGAAGTTCCATTCGAAGCGTACCGGCCTACCAAACTGCGTGAACCGGATGAATGAGGGTTTCCTGTCGTATTGCCCTGCATCATCGCCTGATCGGTCATCGCCGCCTGTCCCTGCGTTCTTCCGGCGCGCTTTGCAGAGAGCGGATCGATCGTAGGATCGTTATCTACCTCAATCACACGTCCGCTGGCCGTCACTACACGCATGGTATCACCTCCTCTGTCTTCGTTGGAAACGGGTATATCTGTCATTTCCTTTTCGGTCATCACTGTGATCGGGATCTGCGGAAGATCCTTCTTTTCCGGCTCTTCGATCGAAGCTCGTTCGATCGTTGCAGATCTCAGCTGATTCAACGTCAATGGTACATCTGTCCGAACAGATTTTGCAGGATATTCATCCTCATCTGAACCGATCACAGTTTCTGGAAGTTCAGTCTCGATTCGGTATCCGTCTTCGGGACGGCTTTCCAATCGGTCATCAGGCATATGTAAAATATCCGGAATATCTAATTTGTTCCGTTTGGAGAACCCGCTGTGAAGTGAATCCAGCGATTCCAGTTCGGAAAGCGTACGTGTATCCTGATTTGCAGAGATCGCATCTGACTCCCGTTTAGGCAATTCATACATCACTTCAGAATTAGCCGCGTTCTTTTCCTCATTCTCTGCCTTGACCGGTTCCGTATTCAGTCCGGTAATCGTAAGCTTCTGGGCAGATCTCTTCTTACCGATAAAATCAAACGGCGAAGCTGTTTTTGTCGGCTCATCGTAGATGATCTCGTCAAACTCTCCCGAACCGGTTTCCTCGATCGGCATCACCGGCTCATTCTTTTGGGGATTAGGCGTAATCTTTTCCTCAACCGGTTTCTCAGGAGTCAAAGAGATGGTCCTGGCTTTCTGCTTTGCCAGATTATCCATGCGATATTGACGATCTTCACGCTGCAGGGCAAGTTCCTCCTGATGTGCAATTTCACGCTCTTGACGGCGGATCTCACGTTCCTCGCGTCGACGCTCCATATCTTCCTTCGCAAACACAAACATCTTCTCGCTGCCCTGACGTAACGGGCTAAGCAAGGATTTCTCTGTGATAAATACCAGGCCAATCAACGCTAAAACAATCAGTACAAGATATGTTCCAAAGGATCCGAGCCAGGGATAAAGCAGCTTGATCCAAAGTGCTCCTGCCAAACCTCCGCCCGGCTGTACTACAGAGCGATGATAAAAATCCATCCAGTTGAACGCCTCAAGGGTAAACGTCTTCACGATCAACTCGACGATACCACAGAAAATCGTGTAGACTACAACTGAGGCAGCAGTCTTCAGTCCGGTGCGCATCCTGTCCTCGCTCATCAGAATAAAAATCACCGAAAGGGGC
>JAFQDI010000185.1 GCA_017416055.1 Lachnospiraceae bacterium | reverse complement strand
GGAAACAATCTGGTTTATGATGCAGAGCGTCACTATGGCGGAATGTTCGATGAAAATCGGGAGCCGGAATATGCAGATATTCTGTGGCACCGTGAAAAGAAAGAAATCGTGCCGGTATTGGATATGGCAGGAGAGATTGTGAAAAAGGGCGGAGACGGAAAGCTGCATTTTGTTGCACCGGAAATCCGATGTGATGGAATCGCTCACAAAACCGGTGATGTGACCCTGGTGATCTTCCCTGATGGCCAGCTGATGTTGATTGATGCCGGTCTAGGTCTGATTAAAGATAAAGTAATTACCGCGTTGAAGCGGATGAATGTGACTTCGCTGGATTATATCGCGACTTCCCACGGGCATCGTGACCACATTGAAAATTATCCGGCTGTGGTTGATTACATTCTCGGACAAGGTGGAAAGATTGGTCCTGTTTATGCGATCAGCAGAGAAATCGGACAGTTTGAGCCGGATATCTATGCGTATATGCGTGAAAAAGGCATTGAGTTTAGGCAAAGAACCGTTGCCGGAGATCAGTTGAATATTGGTGGAGTAACCATCGATTTTATGGGGCCTACCGCTGAGCATGTGGAAAATCTGGACACGTCTAAGAAAAATGCTGCCCTGATGAATAATATTTCATTGGTGATGAAGTTTACCTTCGGTAAATCTACATATATGTCTGCGGGAGACCTTTATCGCCCTCAGGAGCGAAAAGTCGTTGCGGCTTACGGTGATCAGTTGAAGGCGGATGTAATGAAGGCAAACCATCATGGGCATGGAACATCCAACAGCGAAGACTGGCTGCAGGCTGTTTCACCGAAGTTTGTACTCAGTGAAACCTGTGAGTATGGCGGATCCGTACTGTTCGAAAAGCTTTACCGAAGAGGTATTCCCTATTTCTGTACAGGACTGAACGGAAGCACGATGATCACGATGGACAAAGATGGAAATATTGATGTAAAGAGTGAGTATGGTGAGGCATTTAGCTGCTGACACTGACGATGAAAAAGTCGAGACTGTTTCGCGATTAACAGTCTTGACTTTTCTATTTTTCATGCATATAATGAATAAAACTGAATATTCTAAACCGTTGATTAAGAGTAGTAGTCATGATCTTAAGATTCTCAGAGAGTTGCCGGTGGTGTGAAGGTGACAGTCTGGATTGTGATGAATGGACTTATGAGGGCAGCCCGAACGAGATATTTCAGTAGGCGCTGACGGAAGATCCCGACCGTGACACGGGAAACGCATGTTGGTGCGCGCTCATCAGGTGGCTAGCAGAATATACTTCTGTCCTTATGGGGCAGGAGTTTTTTGTTTTTTTACAAATAAAAAACTCCGTTCATACCGCATTGACAACAAAGCAATATTGTTTTAGCAAGAAAGGAGTTTTCGTATGAGAAACATTATTTTGACCGGAGACAGACCGACAGGACAACTTCATGTTGGACACTATGTAGGATCACTAAAGAGACGCGTTGAATTGCAAAATTCAGACAACTTTGATGATATCTTTATTAGAGGGAATTAAAGCAAATTTTCTGGGTGACAGTATTACCTTTGGAGCAAAGGTGGATGATCAGGAGCACCATGTTTACTGGCAGAGACTCCGTGACAACTGTGGGCTGGCCGAGGCCAGAGGCTACGGGATTGGTGGAACTCGCATTGCAGTTCAGCATCTGAAAGAAAACCCGAAGCATGATCAGGATTTTCTCTCTCGTGTGGAATTGATGGATCCGGATGCGGATTTGATCGTTGTGTTCGGCGGAACCAATGATTTCGGGCACGGAGATGCGCCTCTGGGCTGCATGAGCGATCGTACTCCCTATACTTTCTACGGTGCATGTCATCGTCTGATGAGAAAGCTGATTGAGCGCTATCCTGATGCACAGATCGTGTTTATGACGCCCATCCATCGTCAGAATGAAGAACGAGGCGAGCGTAGATTGAAGGATTTTGTGGAGGCGATTAAGAAGGTTGCGGAATACTATGCGATACCGGTCCTTGATCTCTACGCGACCAGTGGGATTCAGCCACAGGTTCCGATCATCATGGAGCGATTTTGTCCGGATGGACTTCATCCGAATGATGCCGGTCATGAAAAAATTTACAAGCGTCTGAGAGGATTTCTGGAAAGGCTGTAGGTAATGTTTCTGCTGTATCCGGATTTAGTAAAGATAAGGAGCGTTACTCATGAATGCAGAACAGCGCAGAAGCGAAATATTAATCAGTCTTAAGAAAGCAGAAACTGCGATCAGTGCAACTATGCTTGCTAAGCAGTTTTCCGTCAGCCGACAGATCATTGTCGGTGATGTGGCAATCTTGCGTGCCGGAGGTGCGGATATTTCTGCTACACCACGCGGATACATTTTATTATCAGCACTGGAAAAGAGCGGTGTGACGCACAAAATCGCCTGTCTCCACAATGGAAGCCGGATGGAGGTAGAGTTGAATATCTGCGTTGATCACGGCTGTCGTGTGGTGGATGTGATCGTGGAGCATCCGGTGTACGGGGAACTTTGCGGCATGTTGGAGCTATCGTCCCGCTATGAGGTAAAGCAGTTTGTAAACCGAGTGGCCGAGGAGAGCGCACATGCCTTG
>JAFQDI010000184.1 GCA_017416055.1 Lachnospiraceae bacterium | reverse complement strand
GCATGAGTTCGTAGATAAGATCGTGGTACATAGTGCATCCGATCCGCACAGCCGAACCAAACGCAGGCAGGAGCTCGATATCTACTACAAGGGTATCGGTATCCTGGAAATGTCCAAAGTTTTTGCTACACGGGAAAATGAAAGAAACGGCATAGCCTAAGCTATACCGTTTCTCTCACACCCGTCAATGTTTTCTTAATAGGAACGCACATTCCGGTGAGTTGGTTATTTTGGAAAATATTTCGCAGATACACTTGATCCCCACGGCGAAAAATTTTAAATTTGCGTTCTGTATGAGTGATGAGGAGAAGGCGGAGGCCTGTGTTCTCTGCACGAAAATGATGGAGGATGCGTTCGCCAAAGCTTACGAGTTGGCGGCAGAGGGAAAGGCACTTCTGGTGATGGATGAGATTCTGGACGCGGTGAACTGCGGATTTGTGGCGAAGGATAGGCTCGTTCAGTTGCTTTGCGGGAGACCGGAAGGGTTGGAGGTAGTGATGACCGGACGGAATCCGGCGGCGGAGCTGGTTGAACTGGCGGATTATGTCACCGAGATGAAAAAGGAGAAGCATCCTTACGATCAAGGGATCATGGCGAGAAAAGGGATTGAGTTTTGACGGAAGACAAAGGTGATTTGTGATGAAATTGACAGATGAACAAAAACTTCAGATTGAAGAACAATTGGCGGAATTTCCTCTCTTCGGCTATGGCTATTTCCCCGCGAGTGAGGTCGGTTTTTCCGAGCGTGTGCGCTACATCTGCGAGACGGAATGTCCTCAGTACGGGAAAAGCTGGTCCTGCCCGCCTGCGGTGGGAACGGTGGAGGAATGTAAAGAGCGGGTGAACCGCTACGAGGAAGTGTTCGTGTGTGCTTCGCTCAGCGAGGTGGAGAGCATGGACAATATGAAGCTGATGCTGGACAGCCGCATGGGGCACGAGGAGATCACCAGACAGATCACAAAGATTTTTCAGGAGGCAGGGTGCGAGACGTTGACGCTGTCCACGGAATCCTGCATTCAGTGCAAACATTGCACTTATCCGGACGCACCCTGTCGCCGTCCCGAAGTGCAGTACCCTTGCGTGGAGAGTTACGGGATTATGGTGACAGAATTGGCAGAAAAGACCGGTATTCCCTATATGCAGGAGTATGGGGTGTTGACCTGGTTTTCAGTTATTGTTTTAAGATAGCACCTCAGCCGTTGGAAACTCACCGATTAATACTTTTTTAAGAAAATGTTCACATGGTTGAAATTGAATTTTTGGTCGGAGAAGAGTAAACTGAAATAAATGAAATGTTTGATTGGTTGGACGGTGAAGGAATCATGACAGCAGAGAAAAGAAATAGCTTACCGATCTGCGTCGGCATTGACGTTGGATCAATCACCGCGAAAATCGTGGTGAAAAGAGGGGAAGAGACCCTGTACGAGAGTTACGAGCGCCATTTTTCTATGGTGCGTCAGAAAACACTGGAGTATATTCGCCGGGTGAAGGAACTGATCGGTTCTGACCCGGCTAAAATTGCGATTTCAGGTTCGGCCGGATTGGGGGTTGCCAAGGCGGCCGGCTTTCCGTTTGTTCAGGAAGTATATGCCACCGCGGAGACGGTGAAGCGCTATGCGCCGGAAACGAACTGCGTGATTGAGCTCGGCGGCGAGGACGCGAAGGTGATCTTTTTTGATGGCGGCATTGATGAGCGAATGAACGGTTCCTGCGCGGGTGGTACGGGAGCATTTATCGACCAGATGGCGACCTTACTCGGTATTACGGCAGGCGAGTTGGATGAACTGAGCAGGAATTACGAGCGAATCTATCCTATCGCTTCCCGTTGCGGAGTGTTTGCGAAGACAGACATTCAGCCGCTTTTAAATCAGGGAGCGCGCAAGGAAGACATTGCCGCCAGCATTTATCAGGCAGTGGTGAATCAGACGATAGCGGGACTTGCACAGGGGCGAAAGATCGGTGGGACAGTCATGTTTCTCGGCGGACCGAATTATTACTGTCACGGTCTCAGAGAGCGCTTTGTAAAGACGCTGAAATTGGATGCGGAGCATGCGATTTTTCCGGAGTACGGAAGACTGGCGGTGGCCATAGGCGCATGCATCTATGCGGCAAAGCAGTCGGAAGCGTTTACCTACGATGAACTGGAGGCACGGCTTTTGGCGGCCTGTCAGATAAAGGGCTCGGAAACCGTACATGCAAGAGCACTGTTTACCGATGAGGAGGAATACCGCAAATTTGTAGAGCGCCACAAAAGAGCCACTGTGGAGGAATACCCGTTGGATCAGTACGTCGGAAAGGCATACTTGGGCATTGATTGCGGCAGTACGACGACAAAACTGGTGCTGATGAGTGACGATTGCAAGATTTTGTATTCCTATTATGACTCTAACAAGGGAAATCCGGTGGAGATCGTCAGAGGCCAGTTGGAAACGATATATGGATTGATCGGCGATCGGATCACGATCGCGGGCAGTTCGGTGACCGGTTACGGAGAGGAACTGATCTGTCATGCATTTGGAGTGGATTTCGGCCTGGTGGAGACCATGGCTCATTACAATGCGGCCAAGCATTTTAATCCGAATGTGGATTTTATTTTGGACATCGGCGGCCAGGATATCAAGTGTTTTAAAGTACATAATCATTCCATCGATAGTATCATGCTCAATGAGGCTTGTTCTTCCGGCTGCGGTTCGTTTTTGGAGACCTTTGCGAAATCCATGGGCTACACGGTGGAAGAGTTTGCAAAGCTAGGGCTTAAGTCCAAGGCTCCGGTGGATCTGGGATCCCGCTGTACCGTGTTTATGAATTCTGCGGTGAAGCAGGCTCAGAAAGACGGGGCGGATGTGACGGATATCTCGGGCGGTCTTTCCATGAGTGTGGTAAAAAATGCGATCTATAAGGTTATCCGTGCAACTGATCCCGATGAACTTGGTAAGGAAATCGTGGTTCAAGGTGGAACCTTTTATAACGATGCAGTGCTTCGAAGTTTCGAACTGGAGCTTGGTCGGAATGTGATCAGACCGACGATCGCCGGTTTGATGGGAGCTTACGGTGCGGCTCTCCACGCAAAGGAGCGGATGGAAACGCGGGCATGCGAACTTCAGAAGCTTTCCGAGGAGGGCAGAGAGAGAGAATCCATCGCACTGAATACCGGTTTGATTTCACCGGAACGCCTTTCAAGATTCACACACACGGCGAAGTCGGTAAACTGCAGCGGATGTACCAATCACTGTCATCTTACAGTCAATACCTTCGAGGGCGGTGGCCGGTTTATCTCCGGGAATCAGTGCCAGAAAGGTCTGGGAAAGACGTTAGTGACGGAAAAACTGCCCGATCTTCATCAGTATAAATTGGATAAGCTGCTGGCACTCGGCGGCGGAGAGGCGAAGCGGGGAACCATCGGTATCCCGTTGGCGCTGGGAATCTATGAACTGGCTCCGCTCTGGGATGCGCTGTTTCAGAAGTTGGGCTTTCAGGTGGTGTTCTCCGGCAATTCCACCAAAGCCATTTACGAGAAGGGTCAGTACACTATTCCTTCCGACACGGCCTGCTATCCGGCAAAACTGATGCACGGACATGTGGAGGAACTGATTGAGCGTGGCGTGGACGCGATTTTTTACCCTTGTCTCACTTATAATGTGAACGAAAAATCCGGATCCAACCACTATAATTGTCCGGTGGTGGCCTATTATCCGGAGCTGCTAAAGAGCAATGTGGAATCACTTAAGGGAACGAAGTTTTTGTATCCCTATCTGAATATCAACGACGAGAAAGAACTGACTAAAGAACTGACCGGATATCTCTCCCAAGCCTTTGGACATATTCCGAAGAGGGAAGTGAGGTCAGCGGTCACCGCCGGCATAACTGCTTATCAGAAGTGGATGAAGGATATCCGCGACGAGGGAAAACGCGCGATGGAGTACGCGAGACGACAGAAAAAACGGATCATGGTGCTCTGCGGACGGCCTTACCACGTGGATGCGGAGGTGGGGCATGGCATTCACAAACTGGCGACTTCTCTCGGCTTTGTGGTGGTCAGTGAGGATAGCGTCAGCGACAAGGCAGATTCCCCGGAGGTCTCTGTCTTAAACCAGTGGACGTACCATGCAAGGTTATACCGTGCGGCAGAGTATGTGAGCGATCACGATGACTGCGAGTTGGTGCAGTTAGT
>JAFQDI010000183.1 GCA_017416055.1 Lachnospiraceae bacterium | reverse complement strand
TCCAGATACCAGTTCATCAGATTCGCGCGCCGGCCGGTCTCCACCGCATCTATCGGATATCCGCCCGGTGCATTCACCCCGAACACAATCTGTTCCATATCCACATAGTGGACCTTGTTTTCTTCCAGATCAAATACCTCAAAGACGTATCGGTATGATTCGTCTTCCAAATACGCCCGACAGAACGCGAGGAAATCCTCCCCTCCCACCGTGCAAAGGAAAATCGATTTTCTCGTCATCCCGTCCGTAAGATCCAGATCGCCCGTCCACAGCACCGTATCATTCTGGGTTACGGACAGCTCCATCCGCATGGAATCTCCGGTTCCGGTCGTCCTTAACGAAAGCAACTCCGGCACCTCGTCGTGGCTGAGATCCACCTGGTAGGTCAGAGGATGGAATTCCTCCGACTGAGTCCCCTCTGTGGTGTTGTCCTTTGTGGATTCCACTCGCTCGGAGGTCATGCCTTCCGAAATCGCCTGATCCGTCGGCAGCAATGCTCCCACATCCGCGCCACAGGCAACCAGAATAAGGCAGAGCACGGCCGGCAATATGCACTTGTAATGGTTCAAAAACCGTACTCTCCCTTTCATGTCTCCTCCTCACCGACCGCTCTTCGGTCAGCTGTTCATCAATCTAACGCATTCCACAGCTTCTGAAGCTTCGCCTCAGCGTCCTCAAAGCTGTCGCCCTTAACGCCCATGTAATACTTCACCTTGGGCTCGGTTCCGGACGGTCTCACACAGAACCAGTTGTCACCCTCCAGCGCATAGTAGAGCACATTGGAGGAAGGCAGGCCGGTAGGCGTAACCTTTCCGGTCTCCATATCCAGAACGGTATCCAATTTGTAATCGCGGGATTCCAGTACCTTAAATCCACCCAGCTCCTTGGGGGGATTCAGACGCAGATCATCCAAAATGGATGCGATTTTTGCCGCACCCTCTCTTCCCTTGAAGGTCAGGGATTTCTGCGTTTCTTTATAAGAGCCGTACTTCTCGTACATGTGGATCATCTGATCCCACAGGGTCATATTCTTCGTCTTGTAGTAGGCTGCCGCCTCGCAAAGTGCCATCACGGCAACAATCGCGTCCTTGTCACGGGCATGCGTACCGATCAGACATCCATAGCTCTCCTCGAAGCCGAAGAGGTAAGTATTGCTTCCCGTCTGCTCAAAGAGTTTGATCTGTTCACCGATATACTTAAATCCGGTCAGCACCTCAATCAGTTTCAGGTCATAGTGCTCTGCCACGGGATGCGTCATGTTGGTGGAAACGATCGTGGAGATCATCGCACCGTTCTCGGGGATCAGGCCCATTTCCTTCTTGCGGCTCAGCTGATATTCACAGATCAGCATACCGGACATATTTCCGGTAAAGGGAATGTATTCGCCGGTCTTCGTATCCTTCGCATAGATTCCGAGGCGGTCTGCATCGGGGTCTGTTGCCAGAACCAGATCCGCATCCTGCTCCTTTGCGTACCGGAGTGCCAGTGAAAATGCTGCCTCGGACTCGGGGTTCGGGTAGGAAACGGTCGGGAAGTCTCCATCGGGCTTTTCCTGCTCGGGAACCACAAATACCTTTTTGAAGCCCAGTTCTCTGAGCACGCGCTGTACCGGCAAATTTCCGGTTCCGTGAAGAGGTGTGTAGACGATCTTCAGCTCGTCAGCGACCGCCTTGATCGCCTCCCAATCGAGAACCAGATTCTTCAGCTCGGCGATATATTTGTCATCAATCTCCTCACCGATCACATGATACAGGCCGGCTGCAACAGCCTCCTCTTTCTCCATGGTCTTCGGGTAGGAGTAGTCGGTGATACCGTTTACCAGATCAATGATCTCTTTGTCTCTGGGAGCCGCAACCTGTGCGCCGTCCTCCCAGTAGACCTTATATCCGTTGTACTCCGGCGGATTGTGGCTGGCCGTGATCACGATGCCCGCGACACAGCCCAACTCACGCAGAGCAAAAGAAAGCTCCGGAGTGGGACGTAAGGACTCAAAGCAGTACGTCTTGATTCCGTTTGCATTCAGGCAGAGTGCTGCCTCATCCGCAAATTCAGGGGACATACGGCGAGAATCGTAAGCGATCGCAACGCCCTTATCCTCACAGTGTTCTTTCTTAATGTAGTCTGCCAGACCCTGGGAAGCCTTGCGGACCGTGTAGGGATTCATGCGATTGGTTCCCGCGCCGATCACACCGCGCAGTCCTGCGGTACCAAACTCCAGATCGCGGTAGAATCTGTCCTCGATCTCCTTCTCATTTCCGGCAAGTGCCAAAAGCTCCGCCCGAGTCGCCTCATCAAAAGTCTCGTCTGTACACCACAACTGATAATTTTTCATGTAACCCATTGCTGTCATCCTCCAAACACTCTATTTCTTTACGATCTTTCTGATCTTTCTGCCAATCTTTTGTATGCCCTGTAAAAGCTGCCACAAACCAATCTTGCGCAGCTTTCCTTCTATCTGCTGATAGTGGCCGACCACTTTCCTCAGTTCGTCGATTTCACGCTTCTGCCTGTCCAGTTGACCGGCCAGACCGGCCAGATCAATAATCGGTTGACGATAGCTGTCGGTGTATCGGGCATTCTCCTGCTCGCCAAACACGTGCTGCTGGAACAGTTTCTCCTTCGCTTCGTAGGAAATAAGGCTCTTCTCTCCGATTCCAAAGCGCGCCAACAGATCGCGCTCGGCAATCAGGCGCTCAGCCTCCGGATGTGTCCCGTAAAAATAGTGTATCACCCGGTATACGAGGAAGTCAACCGAAACCTCACTACCAAACACCCATTCATAGTCCAAACAAACAATTCGACCATTTTCCACCAAAAAATTGTCCAGATTGCAATCAAGATTCACCAGTTCAGCCGGTCGATCCGCCGGCAGAATCCACTGGAAAAGTTCTTCAAAACTGTCCACTAATCGCTCTCCAGAACTCAGGCTCTGCGCCAGCAGACTGTCTATCGTCACGCCGGTCAGATAAGGAAACCTCACCCCGGTCTCTGTCTTCTCCGCCTTCACAAACTGAATCCTCGGATAGGCTTTTTCAAGCTTTGCTCCGATCTCTGCCATCCGATCCAGATGCGCCTGTGCCTCCGGGCAAAGCGGGCGCTTTTCCACCCAGCGCTGTCCTTCCCCCTCGAAGATCAGAGTACTGATGCGGAATTCTTTTCGCCGGAGTTTATTGTATTTTGCATAAATAATCTCTGCCATAGTGTCTCCTCACTCTCCTGCCACGATCAGGAAAGAGTTCGCAAAATAAGGGAACTGTCCGTCACGGATAATCTGGCTGTATGCCGCAATCTCATCAAAAAACGCATACCGCTCCAGATTGAAACTCTCGATCTGATATCCCAGCGAACCCGGTGAGGGCTGGTAAGCGTCGGAGTAGATCACCGACGGCAGCTTGTAATCGGGCATCGGATAATAGAAGCGATTGTTCGTAAACCCGGCTTCGATCAACAGCTTTTCCATCTCCGGCCGCGAAAAGGTGTACACACTGTTCACTCCCGGATAATTCTGCAGTCCGTCACCCACCCGTGCGGTGTGATCCTCGGGTGCTCCGGCAAAATATTTCATTCCGTATTTATTCTCAATGGCAATCAGCAGTTTTCCTCCGGGCTTCAAAAATCCCCTCGCGCGGTTCAGCATCTCCAGATGGGGATTCTTTCCCTTGCTGATATAGCTGGAAGAATATTCCAAAACGCCGATCAGCGTCACGTAATCAAACTTCTCTTCAATCACAATATCTTCGAAGTTTCCCACCAGGATCTTTAGGTTTCCGGCTCCGCCGTTGCGTGTCGCATTGATCGTGGAACGCTTCTTCGACAAATCCACTGCCGTCACCTGCTTCACCTTGCGGCAAAACAGTCCGGTCACCGCACCACAGCCGGCACCGATCTCCAACAGCGTCCCCTGCGGATCAAATTCGTACCAGTCCAACACGTTCTCCCGAATATCCGACAGATGATAGAGAATCGCCCATTCATTATTTTCTCTTAAGATCTCCTCCCGATCCCGTCCGGACTGAACCAGCGCAAGAATGCGGTCCTCAATCTCTCCGTCGCAGTAGAAATCCTGTCCCGGATAATAGGTCAAATCCAAAATATCTTTCACGTTTTTACTCCTTCGTTACCACGATATCCGACTCCATATCATACACGCCGACTGTGTTCTTCGCGGAAATCACCGCAATGTTCACAATATCATACAGGCGGTTGTACACTACAAACTCACCGTTCTCAAAACTGGTGCAGCCGAGAGACAGCAGATAGTCGCCTCCCTGCAGCGTCATCCGCTGTCGGAAGCTGATCTCATACACATCGCCTTCTTTCGCCGGTTCCGGATCCACCTTCTCATACATGGTGTTGGTTCCGGTCAACTCGGTACCCTTTTTGTCCTTCAGGGTAAAGGCAAAGATGGGCATCGCTGCCGCCTTTGCAAACCGCACCTTCATGCGAATCGTCATCTCGCTTCCCTTAAAGATCTGATTGGTCAGTCTGCCCTGCTCATCAAACAGACCAACATCCACGATCTCGGCGCTTCCGTCGCCGTAGTTCATGTAATCCGGATTGACCGAAAGGCTGTCCAACCAGCGCTTGGACGCATCGGACACCATTTTCACGCACTGCGGTTCGCTCTCTTCAAAAGAGCTCTCTTCCACTGTCTTTTCACCGTCGGATGTCTCTTTCTCTTCATCCTGCAGCGGGTCCAATCCGACTAGTATCTTCTTATACAGATCCACCATTTTACCCGCTGCTCCCTCTGCTAAAAAGTCGCCTCGGTTTAGAAGAATTACCTTGTCGCAATATTTGATGATGGAGCTCATATCATGGGTAACCATCACGATGGTAGTTCCGCGCTTTCTGATCTCCTCCATTTTGTGATAGCACTTCGCCTGAAAAAAGACATCACCGACTGACAGCGCTTCATCCACGATCAGAATATCCGGCTCCACATTGATCGCCAGCGCAAACGCCAGGCGCACAAACATACCGCTGGAATAACTCTTCACCGGCTGATCGATGAACTCGCCGATGTCGGCAAACTCCAGGATCTCCGGAATCTTTTGGTCCATCTCCTGCCGGGTGTAGCCCATCATCGTACCATTCATGTAAATGTTTTCCATGCCGGTATATTCCATGTTGAACCCGGCTCCCAACTCCAACAGTGCAGAAACCGTTCCGTTCACCTGAACTGTTCCGGCACTGGGCGTAAGCACGCCGGTAATAATCTTTAAAATAGTAGACTTTCCGGAACCGTTTGTTCCGATAATCCCCACCGTGGATCCCTTCTCTACATTGAAGGAAACTCCATTCAGCGCATAGAAATCCCGATGACGATTCTTTTTTACGCTGAATGCTTCCAGCAAGCGATCCGACGGCTTATTGTACAGCCGGTAGATCTTCGTCACATCACGCACTTCGATCGCGTTCATCGACTGCACCTCCTATAACACATCCGCAAAGTGCGGTCTTAACTTTTTAAACACTCTGTCTCCAAGCCAGTAAAGCAGCAGCGTCAATGCCCAAAAGTATATGGTCTGCGATCTCTCCCAGAACCAAACTCCGCGGATCAGCGCATCACGATACCCTTCTGTCACATAATACATTGGATTCAGGCGGAGAATAAACGCTACCGGTGCCCAGGGGATCTGGTCATTACTATACATAACCGGAGTCAGCCAAATCCCAAACTGCAGCGCAATATTCACCATCTGAGTCATATCCCGAAACAGAACCGCGACAGCCGAAGTAAATTTCGTCAGTGCCAGCGTCAACGCCACCGTGCATCCGCTGTAATAGATGATCTGTATCCAGGAAATCTGCGGGTAATTTCCGAAAATCAGACTCACGATCAATAACACAAACGCGAAAAAGGCATGAACAAACAGTGCTGAACCGATCTTCACCATCGGCAGCACCTCTATCCGGAACACCACTTTCTTTACCAGATAGCGATATTCCAACAGACAATTTGTTCCTCCATTCATGGATTCATTAAAGAAAAACCAAGGTACCAGTCCGCAGATCATCCACAACAGATAGGACACTCCGTCCATCTCCTGCTGCGCTCCGCGCCCAATCACCGTAAAGACCATATAATAAATGACCACCGTCACCACCGGCTGTACAAGCATCCAAAGCAATCCAAAATAGGACCCCTCTAAACGCTTTTTGAAATCAGCTCGGGCCAGTTCCATGATCAGTCTGCATTTAAACTTAACTCCTTTTTGCTCAGGCACAGACATCCCTCCTGCACATTCTTCCTTCTGTGCGTTCTTCCATTCACTGCCGACTCTGTCGGCTCACAATCAAAACTTGAATGCGTCCTTCAGTCCGCCCCACTTCTGATCCTTGTCAGAAATGATCAGCTTCGTGTCGGGCTCGATGGGCCACTCCACACCGATCTCAGGGTCACTCCACAGAATCCCGCCCTCATCGCCGGGATGATAAAAATCGGTACACTTGTAGGCGAATACCGCTTCATCGGACAATACCACAAAGCCGTGTGCAAAGCCTTCCGGAATATAAAACATCTTCTTGTTCTCCCCGGACAGTTCCACACCGAACCACTTTCCGTAAGTCTCAGATCCGGTACGCAGATCAACCGCCACGTCAAACACCTTTCCGCTGACCACGCGAACCAGTTTTCCCTGAGGGAACTGCTTCTGATAGTGCAGTCCGCGCAGAACACCTTTCACAGACATGGACTGATTGTCCTGAACAAAGATCATATCCAAGCCCTCTGCCTTAAAATCGTTGTAATTGTACGTCTCCATAAAATATCCGCGGTCATCACCAAACACGGAAGGTTCCACCACGCAAAGACCCTCGATCTCACATCTGGTCACTTTAATTTTTCCCATTGATTTGTCCTCCTCATTCCTAGTCAAACTCATTTACTTAAATGTACTGTAATCACCTGGCCGAACAACTGTAACAATAAAAACAGGTGAAATACTGCGTACGTCGAACTAAGCACTTTCTGATGATCTTTCTTCAACACCAGGCCTGTATCCTTGAACGCCACCAATGCAACCACCGGCAGAATTGGCAGGAAGTATCTTCCCTGAACACCCTGTATATGGGGCGACGTTAACGGTGTATGAGACAGCAACATAGAGGTCATGACCAGCACAACGGTTGCTGCGCTCAACAATGCCATCCACAATTTATTTCCTTTTCTGAACACTTTAGCCTCCCCGTCCGCGGAGATGAAATGTCCCAGCACGAGGAATACAAGCACCTGATAATACATCTGCGGCATCTTCAGATTCTGGTCAAGCCAGCCGAGCACGCGTCCCAGCATGTCCTGCAAATAATTTTTCGGATACACCATATCCCCTACCATCAGCGTGTCCCAAATGATTTTGGGGTACTCCAGTGGATGTTCTAAAAAATAACTGATGGTGTACGCGGGTTCTCCTGCCCATCCGATGATATACCCGGAATCTTCCGACATAAAAAAACCAAAGGCTCGAAGATTGGCCAGCAAAACAATCAACATAACACCGCCAAGCACGATTCCTGCCGCCGCAAACCACCTTTTCCGTGTTCCGAATTTTTCCTTCGGAATCAACAGACATAAGCCTATCAGCGTCGTATAAACCACCTTGCACGGAGCTAACAAACCAATCAAAACCGCCAGTATCACGATATCTCTATTTTCTATTTTTTCCTTCTCATAACCAAGTTTCATACAATACGCGATAAACATCAAACTAAAACCGATTATCCACGCATCGTAGGAGTTGGAAGCCAGTTCGTGAAGCGTCATAGGCAACATCGCCACACCAAATAAAATCTTTTTCCCGAAAGGAATCCATTTGATTGCCAGCGAGATCGCCAGCACAGACCAAACCAGATTGCAGATACGGCCAAAGATAATTCGCGTCGCATAATTCAGTCCCAATACTCGGGCTGCCGTGATTCCCAGTGCCTGAGGAATATACGGAATCGCATACGTTCCATTCGGGTATTTTTTGCTGGAAACCATGGAGTCTCCGGTCTCTCTTCCCAAAAAGTTTGACCAGAAGTACTGATATTGTCCTGCATCAGGAAATGCGCCGTCGCCTGCCAGCATCTCCTCCTCCTGAACCATCACATACCCTTCGTCATTCACCGACTCCACACCCAGCAGTTCATTGGACAGTTTATATGCCGTCACATAATGTACCCACTCGTCGGGCGCAGACAGCGGTGGCAAAATAAACAGATAGAGGCAGCCCAGCAACAATCCGCTCATCAGAAACATCCGATGCAGCTTAAATTCCTTTGCTTTCAGCACATACCCAAGAATCACCACCATCGCGACCACCGATAAAATCAGCATCACAATTGCCATTCCGGTCACCGCAGGATAATCTGACGTTATTCCAATCGCTCCAAAGCCAAAAATCTTTTTTACCCAGCGCGCGATAAGAAAGAGCAGGGCAACTGCCGCCACATACCAGATTACCGGTATCGTTTTCAGTTTATCCGGCCACTGTCTCACCATCTAATCTCTCCTTCTGTCGCATTTTCTTACAATCTCAGACTTGATTGCTCTTTTCACTGCTCGCGTAAACCCGGTTAATCATCTTTGCGATCGGACGCGGCCAAAATTCGCACATAATTTCCAGATCTTCCCGCTTCCTGGTTCCGTCCG
>JAFQDI010000182.1 GCA_017416055.1 Lachnospiraceae bacterium | reverse complement strand
TTCGGCCATCAAAGAGCATTTTCCGGGGCTGGACATTCATGCCAGCACTCAGATGACGGTAACCGGTCCGGACGGTGCGTCACTCTTAAAGGAGATGGGCGCGACCCGTGTGGTGCCTGCCAGAGAACTTACGGTGCGTGAATTGAAGGCACTTTACGATGCCACCGGGATGGAGGTGGAGGCATTTGTTCACGGTGCCCTTTGTTATGGATATTCCGGTCAGTGTCTTTTAAGCAGCGTGATCGGAGGAAGAAGTGGAAATAGGGGAAGATGTGCGCAGGCGTGCCGTCTTCCTTATACTGCGTTTAGTGGTGGAAAGCCCTTGAATCGCAAAGATGAGCAGTATTTAATCAGCCTGAAGGATCTGTGTGGTCTGGATGTGTTGCCTGATATGCTAGACGCGGGAGTATATTCATTGAAGATCGAGGGACGCATGAAGAGCCCTCTTTACACCGCAGGTGTGACTGAAGTTTATCGCAGATACGTGGATCATTATTTAGAGTATGGCCGCGAGGGATATCGGGTGAAAGAGTCAGACCGAAAGGTTTTGAGCACATTGTTTGACCGTGGAGGTACGACGGACGGATATTTGCGCGGTGATACCGGACGGCAGATGATCACATTGAAGGAAAAACCGGCCATGCGCATTGTGGATGATCGGTTGACTGAGCAGATAACGAGCGATTTTCTTGGGCCGGCACCGAAACGGCTGATCGACGGTACGGCGAAGCTGACGTTAGGTGAGCCGGTGAATTTGACCGTAAAGGCAACTGAAAATGTGTCCGAGGAAATTTCTGTGACCGTGACAGGAGCAGTGATTGAACCGGCGATGCGCCAACCGATGACCGTTGAATCTGTGGAAAAACAGCTTCGTAAGACCGGAGCCTCCGAGTATGAATGGAGGAATCTGATCGTTCAAATCGAGGGAGAAGGATTTTTGCCGGTGCAGGAGTTGAATCGGCTGCGTAGAGAGGCATTTGATCGGCTGACCGAAGCGATGCTTAAACCGTATCGACGTGAAGTGAAAGAATGTGCTTGCGAAGTCAATATATCAAACCCCCAACATACCGTAAAATCCAAACACAGCGTGTGGAACACCGACTCTGACGCTCCGGCAATCAACGTGTATGTAGAAGACACCTCGGTTGTTCCTTCCTTACTTGCACAGGGGATCGTGGATGGATATTACCTTCCGCTTGAGACGATGAGTGATGCAAAACAGGAACTTCCTCGGATTGCGAAAGAAATTCATAAAGCAGGAAAGCGTATTTTTATTGCAATTCCGACCGTGTTCCAAAGAAAGACCAGAGAGTATGTGTCTGCGTTAAAAGAGACTATTTTTGCGGTAAAACCGGACGGAATTCTGGTGCGGACCATGGACAGTCTCGCGTTTGCGCGCAAGGAATTTGCAGACATTCCCTTGATCGGAGACTATTCTCTCTACACCTATAATCAAAAAGCTGTTGATAAAGCGTTTGAATTGGGTATTTCCGGGCGTGTGCTTCCGGTGGAAATGACTTTTAAAGAGCTGGAAAGCGTGACCTCAGATTGCGACGAAATGATTGTTTACGGCCGATTGCCGGTGATGTTTGCGGCGAATTGTATCCGAAAGACAACGACCGGTTGCACGAAAAATCCTGAGGTGATCTGGCTGAAGGACCGAAAGGGGAAGCAGTTCCCGGCGAAGAATCACTGTGCGATCTGCAGCAATACCTTCTATAACAGCAGTCCTTTGTATCTTCCGGACAGCGAGAGGGAGATCGCCCGAATTGCACCGAAAGCCCTTCGATTGAATTTTACCACAGAGAATGGGCATGAGATCTGCCGAATCGTGGAAGATTATGATCGGATTTATCGTCAGAAAGGAAAATCCATGTACATGCCGGAAGATTACACGCGCGGTCATTATCGGCGCGGTATGGAGTGATCGGAAATTACAGGAAAATCTTGAACAGAATTAAATACTTTTCGGATATCCCTTGCGAAAGCGGACAAATTAGGCTATACTAATATCAAATATGCATATCATGGGGAAACATGGCCTTGTTTTCCTGTGATACACACCAACATACAGGAGGAATTGCGATGATTGAGGCAACGAGCTGTGGCGGTGTGGTAATCTTTCGCGGGAAGATCTTGGTCCTCTATAAGAATTTCAAGAATAAATACGAGGGCTGGGTTCTGCCTAAGGGAACTGTCGAACCGGGCGAGGAGTTGTCTGAGACGGCATTGCGCGAGGTGAGGGAAGAAACGGGCGTGGATGCGTCTATCGTGAAGTACGTGGGTAAGAGCCAGTATTCCTTTAACACTCCGCAGGACATGGTGGAAAAGGACGTGCACTGGTATTTGATGCAGGCTGACAGCTATTACAGCAAGCCTCAGAGAGAGGAGTATTTCGTCGATTCCGGCTATTATAAGTTCCATGAGGCCTACCATCTGCTGAAGTTTTCCAATGAAAAACAGATCTTGGAAAAGGCGTACAATGAGTATTTGGAGTTAAAACGAGAGAATCAATGGGACAAGGAGTGATCGGAGCATGAGAGAAGCATTGCAGAATCTGGTTGATCGGTTGGCAGCGTATAACGCGGCGAATATTGTCTTTGACTGGGATTCTTCTGCAGGCGATGCGTCAGAAGAAGGAGCCGATTATACCGCGAAACTGATGGGAATTCTGGCGGGTGAGGCGTTTGCGCTCTCCACGTCGGAGGAGACGGTCAATCTTTTGAAAGAATGTATGGCAGATCCTTCAGATGATGAGGTTGAAACTGCTATTGTAAAGCGTCTGTGGGAGGATTATGAGAAAATCTATCTGATTCCACAGAAGGAGTATATGGCTTACCATGAACTGGTGAGCAAGGGCATGAACCGTTGGGAGAAGGCGAAGGATGCGCAGGATTTTTCGATGTTTGCGCCGGTCCTTAAAGAGCTGATCGAGGTATCGAAGAAGATCACCGCCTATCAGCCCCGCAAGGAAGGCATGAGCCTCTACGATATGATGCTTGATGAGTACGAGAAGGGATTCACCACGAAGGAACTGGACCGTTTTTTTGATGAGTTGAAGGATGAACTGTCGCCTATCGTGAAGAAGATCAGCGAGCGTCAGGAGCTTGTTCGCACCGATTTTCTATCGAGAAAGTGCTCTATCGAGGCACAGAAAGAGTTCAACCGCTTGCTGGCTGAGCATCTGGGCTTCGATTTCAGGCGCGGTGCGATCGCAGAGAGCGAGCATCCGTTCACCACATCCTTACACAATCGTGATGTACGCATCACCACCCACTATTATGAGAACATGATCTCAAGCGCGATTTTCTCAACGATCCACGAGACGGGACATGCTCTGTTTGAGCAGAATAACTCCGACGAGATCACGATGACTCCGCTGGCAGGCGGTTCCTGCGCGGTGCATGAGTCTCAGTCGAGAATGTTTGAGAATATGATCGGACGCAGCGAAGCGTTCTGGACACCGCTCTATCCAAAACTTAAAGAGTGTTTCCCGGAACAGTTTGCAGATGTTTCGCTTTCTGAGTTCGTGCGAGGCGTGAATGCAGCGGCACCTTCGCTTATCCGAACAGAATCTGACGAGCTCACTTACTGCTTCCATATTATGATTCGTTATGAGCTGGAACGGGAGCTGATTGACGGTGATCTTTCTGTCGATGATCTGCCGAAGCTCTGGAACCGGAAGTATCGCGAGTATTTAGGCGTTGAGCCGGAGAATGATGCAGAGGGTGTTCTCCAGGACGTACACTGGTCCGGCGCGATGTTCGGT
>JAFQDI010000181.1 GCA_017416055.1 Lachnospiraceae bacterium | reverse complement strand
GGCGCTCCCCCGAGAGGTGGCTCAGTATAACGATTATATGAGACAGCGTCTCATCGTGACACCGGGACTCACCTGTTATTGGCAGATTCAGCCGCGCCGCAACGACCTCACGTTTGAAGAGTGGATGGAGCTGGATATTAAGTATATTCAGGAGCGCAGTTTTAAGGTGGACTGGATGATTATCTTTAAGACCTTTGGTGCTGTGCTGGGAATGAACGGAATATAACTGAAGAATGGATTTTGATGCAAATGACCTGCGCTCGGATGGTTTCTGACACGGGTCTTTTGCCGTGAATATAGGGATTAACGATAATATATTGGAGAAGTAGACGATGAAAGGTATTATTTTAGCCGGAGGATCCGGCACGAGACTGTATCCGTTAACGAAGGTGACATCCAAGCAGCTTTTGCCCATCTATGACAAGCCGATGATCTACTATCCGCTGTCTGTCCTGATGAGTGCGAACATCCGAGAGATTCTGATTATCTCCACCCCGCAGGATCTGCCCCGCTTTGAGGCACTGTTGGGAGATGGTCATCAGTTTGGTGTGAAGCTGAGCTATGCCGAGCAACCCAGCCCGGACGGATTGGCGCAGGCATTTATCATCGGTGCTGACTTTATCGGTGCTGACTGTGCGGCGATGGTACTGGGTGACAATATCTTTGCGGGGCATGGACTGAAGCATCGCCTTCGCACTGCCGTGGAGAATGCGGAGAGTGGCAAAGGTGCCACGGTGTTTGGATACTATGTGGACGATCCGGAGCGCTTCGGCATCGTGGAGTTTGACGCGGAAGGGCGTGCGGTCTCCATTGAGGAAAAACCGAAGAAGCCGAAGAGCAATTACTGTGTCACGGGCTTATATTTCTACGATAACCGTGTGGTAGAGTATGCGAAGAATCTGAAGCCCTCCGCAAGAGGAGAACTGGAGATTACCGACCTGAACCGAATCTATTTGGAGAACGGAGAGCTGAATGTGGAACTTCTGGGACAGGGATTTACCTGGTTGGACACCGGTACGCATGAGAGCCTGGTAGAAGCGACCAACTTCGTAAAGACGGTCGAAACCCATCAGCACCGCAAAATAGCTTGTCTGGAGGATATCGCCTACATGAATGGCTGGATTACCCGTGAGCAGCTTTCTGAGATCGCGGAGTCCATGAAAAACAACCAGTACGGGCAATATCTGAAAGATGTATTGGCCGGCAAATATATTGACGTATTACACTGATTGATGAGAAGGAAAACTGAGATGAGTAAGACAATTATCGTGACCGGCGGAGCCGGATTTATTGGATCTAATTTTGTGTTTCATATGCTTGGGAAGTACCCGGACTACCGCATTATCTGCCTGGACAAACTGACCTATGCGGGAAATCTGTCTACGCTGGAGCCGGTGATGGGAAATCCTAACTTTCGCTTTGTGAAGGCGGATATCTGTGACCGCGAGGCGGTGTACAAGCTCTTTGAGGAGGAACATCCCGATATCGTGGTGAATTTCGCGGCGGAGAGCCATGTAGACCGTTCCATCGAGAATCCGGAGGTATTCCTGCAGACCAATATTCTGGGCACTCAGGTGTTGATGGATGCGTGCCGTAAGTACGGCATTACCCGCTACCATCAGGTGTCCACGGACGAAGTATACGGCGATCTTCCTTTGGATCGTCCTGATCTGTTCTTCACTGAGGAGACCCCGATCCATACCAGCTCCCCTTATTCTTCTTCCAAGGCAGGAGCGGATCTTCTGGTCATGGCTTATTACCGCACCTACGGACTTCCGGTGACGATCTCCCGTTGTTCGAACAACTACGGACCGTATCATTTTCCTGAGAAGTTGATTCCGCTGATGATCGCCAATGCACTGAATGACAAGCCGCTGCCGGTTTACGGAGAAGGCTTAAATGTTCGTGATTGGCTCTATGTGGAGGATCACTGTAAGGCGATCGATCTGATCATTCACAATGGCCGTGTGGGAGAGGTTTACAATATCGGCGGTCATAACGAGATGAAGAATATTGATATCGTCAAGATCATCTGCAAGGCACTTAATAAGCCGGAGAGCTTGATTACTTATGTAGCTGACCGAAAGGGGCATGATATGCGTTATGCGATCGATCCGACCAAGATCCACAATGAACTGGGCTGGCTGCCGGAGACTAGATTCGCGGATGGCATTCAGAAGACGATTCAGTGGTATTTGGACAATAAGGAATGGTGGGAGACTATCATCTCCGGAGAGTATCAGAATTATTATGAGAAGATGTATGGAAATCGCTGATTTTTATGCAGGGAGATAGATACATGAAAGTATTTGTGACCGGTGTGGCGGGACAGTTGGGCCACGATGTGATGAACGAACTGGCAAAACGAGGATATGAGGGCGTGGGAAGCGATATTGCGCCTGAATATGCAGGGATTCAGGACGGGAGTTCCGTGTGTTCTATGCCTTATGTGGCGATGGATATCACAGACGCGGGTTCGGTAAAGAAGACTCTTGGAGAGATTAAGCCGGATGTGGTGGTTCACTGTGCGGCGTGGACGGCCGTGGATCTGGCGGAGGACGATGATAAGGTGGAGAAAGTCCGCGCAATCAATGCGGGCGGAACGAAGAACATCGCCACTGTCTGCAAGAAGCTGGACTGCAAGATGGTGTATATTTCCACGGACTATGTGTTTGACGGACAGGGTGAGACTCCCTGGGAGCCGGATTGCAAGGATTATAAGCCGCTGAATGTCTACGGCCAGACGAAGCTGGAGGGCGAACTGGCGGTGGCAGAGACGCTGGAGAAGTACTTCATCGTCCGCATCGCGTGGGTGTTTGGCCTGAACGGAAAGAACTTCATCAAGACCATGCTGAGTGTGGGTCAGAAGTACGATACGGTCCGGGTGGTGTGCGACCAGATCGGTACGCCCACCTATACGTTGGATCTTTCCAGGCTGCTGGTGGATATGATCGAGACCGAGAAGTATGGATATTATCATGCGACCAATGAAGGCGGATATATCAGCTGGTATGATTTTACGGTTGAGATTTTCAGACAGGCAGGTTACACCACGAAGGTGATTCCGGTGACGACCGAGGAATATGGTCTATCGAAAGCGGCCAGACCGTTCAACAGCCGCCTGAATAAGAGTAAACTTGTGGAGGCGGGCTTTGATCCGCTGCCCACATGGCAGGATGCGGTTGCTCGGTATTTGAGAGAAATTGATCAATAATTTGGAGGCATAAAATGGGAAAATATTTTGGGACTGATGGGTTTCGCGGTGAGGCAAACGTGAATCTTACCGTGGAACATGCCTATAAGATCGGAAGATACCTGGGATGGTATTACCGCAACAACAGACGCAAATGCCGCATGATCATCGGAAAGGACACCAGACGAAGCAGCTATATGTTTGAGTATTCTCTGGTTGCCGGGTTGACCGCGTCCGGAGCGGACGTATATCTGCTCCACGTGACGACCACGCCCAGTGTGGCTTATGTGGTGCGTACCGAGGATTTTGACTGTGGAATTATGATTTCTGCCAGCCACAACCCTTACTACGACAACGGAATCAAACTGATCAATAGCCGTGGAGAGAAGATGGAGGAGGATGTGATCCGCTTGATCGAAGCTTACCTGGACGGCGAGTGCGAAGAGATTCCTTTTGCCACGAAGGAAAATATCGGCTTGACCGTAGACTACGTAGCGGGACGTCACCGCTATATGGGGTATCTGATCTCTCTTGCGACCCGTTCTTTCCGGGGGATGCGCGTAGGACTTGATTGTGCGAACGGAAGCTCGTGGATGATTGCGAAGAGCGTGTTTGACGCCCTGGGAGCGAAGACTTATGTGATCAACAATGAGCCTGACGGAACGAACATCAATATGTACTGTGGTTCTACGCATATTGAGGTATTGCAAAAGTTCGTCCGTGACAACCATCTGGACGTTGGATTCGCTTATGACGGAGATGCAGACAGATGCCTTGCAGTAGATGAGTTTGGAAATGTTGTGGATGGCGACTTGATTCTTTACGTGTGCGGAAAGTATATGAAGGAAAATGGCCTGTTGGAGACGAATACGGTTGTTACCACGATTATGTCCAATATGGGGCTATACAAAGCACTCGACGCGGAGGGTATCGCATACGAGAAGACCGCAGTCGGGGACAAATATGTTTACGAGAATATGTCAAAGAACGGTCATCGCCTGGGCGGTGAGCAGTCCGGACATATCATTTTCAGTAAATATGCATCTACCGGTGACGGCATCCTGACTTCCCTGAAGGTGATGGAAGTCATGCTGGAGAAGAAACAGAGCCTCTCCGAACTGACGAGACCTGTGGAGATCTTCCCCCAGTGCCTGAAGAATGTCCGCGTAAAGAGTAAACCTGAGGCGAGAGGGGATGCAGATGTCCAGGCTGCGATCAGCAGAGTGGAGAAGCGTCTTGGCGATGACGGCCGTATCCTCGTACGCGAGAGCGGTACCGAGCCGGTGATCCGCGTGATGGTGGAGGCGAGAACCGACGAACTTTGCGCTGAATGTGTGGATGAGGTGATCCGCGTGATCTGTGAGAGAGGGCATGTGGTGGTTTGAAACATATGAGGAAATTTTCCTGCTTGGTCGTATAAGAAGTGAATGGCCGATGAGAGGAGAAATTGCCATGAAAGACCATAAAATGTTTTTTATCATGATGCTTTCTTTAATTCTTCTCACTGCCTGCGGCGGCAACGGTGAGGAGAACACGGAGCGAACCGGTAAATACGATATGTACGAAGATGTGGTGCTCGAGGAAGTCCGTGCATCCGACGGTCTTGATGCGCAGTATATTATTACCGGAAGCCCTCACAGCGAGAACACTTATCCGGTAGTGACCCGGATTGATTCTCAGGAGTCGTTGGATGCGTACTATGAGACATATAAAGATGTGTTTTCACTGGAAAGACGCGAACAGACGGATATCAGTGGCACGGTCGGTTTTCTGAATGCCTGCGACCGCTATGATGAAGCGTTTTGGAGTAAAAAAGACGTGATCGTGGTAGTGCTTTCGGAAGGCGACGGAATGAGCCGCCATGTGGTGGTCGGTCTCACGGAAAACGAAGAAGGAAAGTGGACGATTGCCGTAAGGCGCATCAACTCACTCATGCACGATGGGCAGGAAGTGGAGTGGCACCTGATGATCGAGGTTCCGAAAGGACAGATCGAGGAAGATGATGAGTTCGAAGTGCGGATAGGAAGCGTACAGGTGAATGAGATCATCTACACGTGGGAAACGACAAGCGTACCGGAATAAATCAATCGATGTATAAATGAATGTATAGATGGGAACGAGGGCTGTTGCTGATCGCAACAGCCCTGTGTTTTTTGAAAAATAGAAAAATTTAGAAAATTTTGCTTGACATCTTGATTTGGGCATGATATGGTGATAGATGCACTATTGTGGTATCGTGTGCCTTTAAGGGGACAAACGTAGGTATAAATCATATATCTGCGCCGTCCCAGAGAAAGAAGACAGGGGTGAAATGTCAATGGAGAAGTGGAGAATACGCCCAGTGCCCGCAGGCAAGGGTGTGCGAATGAGCTACTCACGGCAGAAGGATGTACTCCAGATGCCGAATCTGATTGAGATTCAGAAGGACTCTTATCAGTGGTTTTTGGACGAGGGATTGAAGGAAGCGTTTGCGGACATCTCTCCCATCGCAGATTTCAGCGGTCATCTGAGTCTGGAATTTGTGGATTTCGTTCTGCGCAAAGATGATATAAAGTATACCATTGCGGAGTGTAAGGAAAGAGACGCGACATACGCTGCTCCGCTGTCCGTTAAAGTTCGTCTTTTGAATAAAGATACTAACGAGATCAGCGAACATGATATCTTCATGGGAGATATGCCGCTGATGACCGACACCGGTTCTTTCGTGATCAACGGAGCTGAGCGAGTTATCGTTAGCCAGTTGGTGCGCTCCCCCGGTATTTACTATGGTATTGGTCACGACAAGATCGGTAAGAGATTGTTCACCAGCACCGTTATTCCCAACCGTGGTGCATGGTTGGAGTACGAGACAGACTCCAACGATGTATTCTTCGTACGTGTTGACCGTACCAGAAAGGTACCGGTTACCGTGCTGGTTCGTGCCCTCGGTGTGGGAACGAACGCTGAGATCCGCGAGCTGTTCGGTGAGGAGCCGAAGATTGAGGCGAGCATTTTGAAAGACCCTTCCGTTTCCGAGCGTGCGCCTCAGGGAAGCTATGAAGAGGGTCTGTTAGAGTTATACAAAAAGATCAGACCCGGCGAGCCGCTGTCCGTTGACAGTGCAGCCAGCCTGATGAACGGTATGTTCTTCGACCCCAGACGTTACGATCTGGCGAAGGTGGGCCGTTATAAGTTCAATAAGAAGCTTCATTTTAAGAACCGTCTGGCAGGACAGGTTCTGGCTGACAGCGTGGTGAACGAGGAGACCGGCGAGATCATCGCTGAGGCAGGCGAGCGCGTTTCCAAGCGTCTGGCTGTTGAGATTCAGAACTCCGCGGCTACCCATGTTTGGGTTGACTGCGAGGGACGCCGCGTGAAGGTTCTCTCCAACATGATGGTAGATCTGGATGCTTACGTGGATGTGGATCCCGCAGAGCTGGGCATCACCGAGATGGTTTACTATCCTGTGCTGAAGCAGATGATGGAGGAGCACACTGACATCGAGGATCTGAAGGAAGTGATCAGCCGCAATGTCGCTCTTCTGGTACCGAAGCACATTACGAAGGAAGATATCTTTGCTTCCATTAACTATAACATTCATCTGGAGTACGGCATCGGAAACTCCGACGACATTGACCACTTGGGCAACCGTCGTATCCGTGCGGTAGGTGAGCTTTTACAGAATCAGTACCGTATCGGTCTGTCCCGTCTGGAGCGTGTGGTTCGCGAGCGTATGACCACCCAGGATCTGGATGGCATCACTCCTCAGGCACTGATCAATATCAAGCCTGTGACCGCGGCAGTGAAGGAGTTCTTCGGAAGCTCTCAGCTGTCCCAGTTTATGGATCAGAACAATCCACTGTCTGAGTTGACGCACAAGCGCCGTCTGTCCGCGTTGGGACCCGGCGGTCTGTCTCGTGACCGTGCAGGATTCGAGGTTCGAGATGTTCACTACTCCCACTATGGACGTATGTGCCCCATTGAGACCCCCGAGGGTCCGAACATCGGTCTGATCAACTCCCTGGCAAGCTATGCTCGTGTAAATGAGTACGGCTTTGTTGAGGCTCCTTATCGCGTGGTGGATAAGACCACCGATCCTTCTAACCCTCGCGTTACCGACGAGGTAGTATATCTGACCGCTGACGAGGAAGATAACTACGTTGTTGCACAGGCGAACGAGGCGTTGGATGAGAACGGACATTTTGTTCGTAATAACGTATCCGGTCGTTTCCGCGAGGAGACCTCCGAGTTTGAGAAGAAGCGCATCGATCTGATGGACGTTTCTCCTAAGATGGTATTCTCCGTTGCGACTGCGATGATTCCTTTCCTGCAGAATGACGATGCTAACCGTGCGCTGATGGGATCCAACATGCAGCGTCAGGCGGTTCCGCTCCTGACGACAGAGACTCCGGTCGTCGGAACCGGTATGGAGCCGAAGGCAGCCGTGGACTCCGGTGTATGTGTGTTAT
>JAFQDI010000180.1 GCA_017416055.1 Lachnospiraceae bacterium | reverse complement strand
TCGCAGCCCTCGCCTACGGAACCGAGACGATCCCGGCGGTAGATAAGATCGTCGGACCGGGAAATGCCTTCGTGGCGGAAGCAAAGCGTCAGGTTTACGGACAGGTGGCCATCGATATGATTGCCGGCCCCAGTGAGATCCTGATCCTAGCAGACGGAACCTGCAATCCCGCCTATGTCGCAGCTGATATGCTCTCTCAGGCTGAGCACGACCGCATGGCCAGTGCAGTTTTGGTCACCGACAGCGAAGCCCTTGCCCTTGGCGTACAGATGGAACTGGAGAAACAGCTCTCGGTTCTCCCTCGCGAGGATATCGCCAGAATCTCCATTGAAAATAACGGTATGATCGTGGTAACCCCCGATCTCCCCGCTGCTATTGAGATATCTAACAAGATTGTCCCCGAGCATCTGGAAATCTGCGTGGATAATCCTTTCGATTATCTGAGCAAAATTAAAAACGCAGGCTCCATCTTCCTCGGAAAATATTGTCCCGAAGCCTTGGGTGACTATTTTGCGGGACCGAACCACACTCTTCCCACCAGCGGAACGGCCAGATTTTCCAGCCCTCTCTCTGTGGACGATTTCGTAAAGAAATCTTCCTTCACCTATTATACGAAGGACGCCCTGGAAAAGGTTTATGAGGATATCGCGACATTTGCCGAGGAAGAAGGCTTATCCGCCCATGCCAGATCGGCAACGATACGGTTCAAAGGAGAACAACCATGAGCAGATTTTTAAGCGGTCGACTGGCCGCCCTGGACGCATACACTCCCGGCGAACAGCCCCGTGATATGCAATATATCAAACTGAACACCAATGAGTCTCCTTTCCCTCCCTCTCCTCTCGTCTTAGACCGGGTGAATGAGGTGGAAGTGAGCCGTTTAAATCTTTATCCGGATCCCAATGCTACTTCCCTTCGGGAAAAGCTGGCTGCCCTTTACGGGCTTAAGCCGGAAAACGTCTTTGTTTCCAACGGTTCCGACGATATTTTGAACTTTGCCTTCATGGCGTTCTGCGATGAGAAGCACGGAGCGGCATTTGCGGATATCACCTACGGCTTCTATCCGGTTTACGGAGATTTGTACGGTATTGACTGCAAAGTCATTCCGTTGGAGGAAGATTTTACCTTAAATCCTAACGATTACCACAATCAAAACCGTATGATTGTCATTGCCAACCCGAATGCTCCCACCGGTCTTATGATCTCCGAGAAGGATATCCGAGGCATCCTCGACTCCAATCCAAACAATGTGGTGCTGATCGACGAGGCATACATTGACTTCGGCGGAAAGTCCGTATATCCACTGGTAAACGAGTACGACAATCTGCTGGTGGTTCAGACCTACTCCAAGTCCCGCTCCATGGCCGGTGCCAGACTGGGCTTCGCTTTCGGAAATCCTGCTCTGATCAACGATTTGAACCTGATTAAATACTCAACGAATCCTTACAATATCAATCGTCTGACGCTGATTGCCGGCGAGGCCGCTATTGACAGCAACGACTATTTCATGGATAATTGTAAGAGAATCATCGAAGCCAGAGAATACACCATCCGCGCTCTCACTGAGTTAGGCTTCACCGTGACCGATTCCAAGGCAAATTTTGTGTTCGCAAAAAGTGACCGGATCGGCGGCGAAGAACTCTATCTGGCCTTGAAAAAACGAGGAGTGCTGGTACGGCACTTCTCCAAAGAACGGATCAAGGATTACAACCGGATCACCATCGGCACCATGGAACAGATGGAAACCTTCATCTCGACGGTAGCTTCCATCCTGAGCACGGCGAAGGCCGGTTGACCGGAGCACAAATTTACTCAATAAGGAGTTTACCATGCGTACTTACGAACTTACCCGAAAAACAGCCGAGACCGCTATCACCCTCTCCCTAAACCTTGACGGAACGGGAAGAAGTGTGATCGACACCGGCTGTGGTTTCCTCAATCATATGCTCACTCTCTTTGCCTCCCACGGGCATTTTGATCTGAATGTTTCCTGCGTGGGTGACGTGGATGTGGACGACCACCACACGGTGGAGGATATCGGCATCTGTCTCGGCGAGGCATTTAAACAGGCACTGGGCGAGAAAAAAGGCATCATCCGCTACGGCCAGATGATCCTCCCCATGGATGAGTCCTTAATCCTCACGGCTGTGGATATCTCCGGCAGAAGTTATCTGGCTTATGACCTGGAAATTCCCACCGAGAAGGTCGGAACCTTCGACACAGAGCTGGTTGAGGAATTTTGGCTGGCGTTTGTCCGCAAGGCCGAACTGACTTTACACATTCGTAAACTGGCGGGAACCAACTCCCACCACATCATCGAGGGCTGTTTTAAATCTGCTGCCCGTGCGCTGCGTCAGGCGGTTGCCATCGACGAATCCCGCAAAGATGAAATCCCCTCCACCAAAGGAGTTCTGTGATGATCGGTATTGTTGACTATGGTGTGGGAAACCTGTTTTCCCTGAAAAGTTCTTTTCAATGTCTTGGCATTGAGACAGAGGTGAGCGGTGACCCGGATGTCATTCGCTCTTGGGATAAGATTATTCTCCCCGGTGTGGGTGCCTTCGGCGATGCAGCCGATAAGCTTCGCGCCCACGGACTGATCGATGTCCTTCGCGAGGAAGCCGCCAAAGGAAAACCTTTCATGGGCATCTGTCTCGGCATGCAGCTTCTTCTGGATAAAGGATACGAGTACGGTGAACACGAGGGTCTCGGTCTAATTCCCGGCACGGTAAATCCGATTGCCGAGCGGATTCCGGCGAATCTCAAGATTCCACACATTGGCTGGAATGCCCTCCACTTCCCGAAAGACAAGCCGGTAAGCCCAATTTTCCGCTACATCAAGGACGGAGATCACGTGTACTTCGTCCACTCCTACAGCGGAGTAAACTGTGACGCATCGGTCATTGCGACTACTGAGTACGGTGCAGAACTGACCGCGGCAGTAGCAAAGGACAATGTCTTCGGCTGCCAGTTCCATCCGGAAAAGAGCGGCGAAGTCGGATTGAAAATTTTGAAGGCGTTCGCTGAACTGTGAGGAACCGTTCAGCTTATACACAAGGAGAAATTACATGAATTTATTTCCTGCTATTGACTTATATGACGGCTGTGCCGTCCGCCTGATTAAGGGTGACTACAACCAAATGCAGATTTACAGCAATGACCCGTCTGCCGTGGCAAAGCAGTTTGAGGCTGCCGGAGCAGAATATCTTCACGTGGTGGATCTGGCCGGTGCGAGGGATGGCAACACCCCCAATTTAGACACCATCCGTGCCATCACAGAGAACACCTCCTTAAAGGTCGAGGTGGGCGGCGGTATCCGAAGTGAGGAAGTCATCCGCACTTATCTCTCCGCCGGTGTGTTCCGCGTCATTCTCGGCACGGTAGCGGTCACTGACCCGGAATTTACCAAAGAGATGGTAAGCAAATACGGTGAGCAGATTGCCGTTGGTGTGGACATCCGCGACGGTTTTGTGGCCATCAAAGGCTGGACAGAAACCTCTTCCTTGAGCTGCCGCGAATTTTGCAAGAGCTTGAGCGAGATCGGTGTGAAGACCATTATCTGCACCGATATTTCCAAGGACGGCTGTCTTTCCGGCACCAATCTCCCGCTCTACCGGGAACTTTCCAAAGAGTTTTCCATGAATATCGTGGCTTCCGGCGGAGTTTCCACTCTGTCCGATGTGCAGGCACTAAAAGAGATGGATCTGTATGGTGCGATCCTCGGAAAGGCACTGTACACCGGAAATATCGATTTGGCAGAGGCGGTCAGACTTTGTGCAGACTGATTGCTTCGAAATATACCGCGCTGCCATCGGCAGCGGAATGGAGTCATTATGATCACAAAACGAATTATCCCCTGCCTCGATGTCCGCGACGGGCGCGTGGTAAAGGGTGTACAGTTTGAGGGCATCCGCGATGTCAGTTCTCCTGTGGAACTGGCCAAGTATTACAGCAGCCACGGTGCCGATGAGCTGGACTTTTATGATATTACCGCTTCCTTCGAGGGGCGAAAGCTGTTTACGGAGATTCTCACCGAGACTGCCCGCTCCGTCTTTATCCCGCTGACCGTGGGCGGCGGCATCAACACAGTTGACGATTTTGACCGCGTTTTAAAATGCGGTGCTGACAAAGTCAGTGTCAATTCCGGTGCGATCCGCAACCCGAACCTGATCCATGAAGCGGCGAAAAAATACGGAGACCAGTGCGTTGTTCTCTCTATCGATGCGAAGCGAGCCGACGGACACTTCTGTGTGTTTGCAAAAGGAGGCCGGGAAAACACCGGTATCGACGCTGTGGAATGGGCGAAATCAGGCGTGGCAAACGGTGCAGGTGAGATTGTCTTAAACAGCATCGACACTGACGGTGTGAAGAACGGCTTTGATCTGGAAATGCTTGAAGCCATCTGCGATGCAGTCAATGTGCCGGTCATCGCCTCCGGTGGTGCCGGAAAGGCTGAGGATTTCATCACCCTGTTTAAGACCCTGCCGAAAGTGGATGCGGGACTGGCAGCTTCCATCTTCCATTTTGGGGAGGTAGATATTTTGGACCTGAAGCGAACGCTGGCAGGCGAGGGAATCGTGGTGAGAGTATGATTAAAAACCCGGATTTTTTCTTGCAATGAAGGAGAACAGATATGCAAATTGATGTCATGGATATCAACGATATTGACTCAGTTGTCCCGTTGTACATCGACTATTACAACAACTACGAAGGTGGGTGTTGGACTGAGATGACTGCCACACGGCGCATCCGGCAAGTTCTGACCACCGAAGATTCCTATTCCCTGATCATGAGAAAAGCAAATGGCCTCGTTTGTGGTTTTGTGATGGGATATTTCAAGCAGTATGATGATATTGTCGGTTATACACTTGAGGAAATCCTGATTTCCCGCGCTGAACAGAACAAAGGGCTAGGCAGCACCCTTTTAGCCGAACTGGAATCCAGAGTGAATGAAGCCGGTGCCTCTTGCATTGAACTCCAGGCGGTGAACGATGAGATGCATGAACACTATTATGGAAAAGCCGGTTACCGCGATGCTAAAAATTTTGTCATGAAAGTAAAATGGTTCGATTGACCAGCTTCAATCGGCCGTCATCTCTTACACATCAAATAAAGAACATAAGGAGACTTCCCATGCTGAACATAAACGACTTAAAATTTGATTCTAACGGACTCATCCCCGCCATTGTGGTGGACGCAAAGACCAAGGATGTGCTGACTCTGGCCTACATGAACAGAGAAAGCCTTGCCATCAGTATCGCAGAGAAAAAGACCTGCTTCTGGTCCCGTTCCAGACAGGAGTTGTGGAGGAAAGGCGAAACTTCCGGCAACTACCAGCACATCGTAAGCATCACCGCTGACTGTGACAAGGATGCGCTGACGATTTTGGTGGAAAAGGACGGTCCCGCCTGTCATTTAGGCACCGATTCCTGCTTTACCAATGAGGTGTTTGCAAACGATGAACTCCACTCCTTCTCTTTAGACGGTCTGATGGAACTGCTCAAAGGCCGCAAAAAAAATAAGCCGGAGGGTTCCTACACGACTTATCTCTTTGAGAAGGGAATCGATAAAATCTTAAAAAAGGTCGGTGAGGAATGCACCGAAGTCATTATCGTCGGCAAAGCAGATGACAAAGCCGAGACCATTTACGAAATCGCTGATCTAACCTACCATGTGATGGTTCTGATGACTGAGATGGGCATCTCCCTCGAGGAGGTTCGGGATGAACTGGCCTCCCGCCACATCATTGACCACAAGGTGAAGCAGGAGAAAATGACGAAATGATTAAGGCAAATTTCCACACGCATACCACCTTCTGCGATGGAAAAAACACTCCTGAGGAGATGGTTTTGGCTGCTATCAGTCTCGGAATGACTGCCATCGGGTTTTCAGGACACTCTTACAGTGAATATGAAACCTACGGAATGAAGCCGGACGTTTGCGCAGCGTATCAGGCCGAAATTCTGCGTCTCAAAAACAAATATGCCGGTCAGATCACTATCTTTTTGGGCATTGAGCAGGATGCTACCAGTGACTCTCTCGACTATCCCTACGACTATGTGATCGGATCCATTCACGGGATTATTAAGGATGGACAGTATCTCTGCGTTGACTACTCCGAGTCCGCTATGATCAGGGCTGTGGAGCAATATTACGGTGGAGATTACTATGCATACGCCGAGGACTATTATCATACACTGGCAAATACTGTATTGAAGCATGATCCTACTTTCATCGGCCACTTCGATCTGGTGACCAAGTTTAATGAGGGCGGAAAGCACTTCAATGAAGCCCATCCCCGTTATCGGAAAGTCGCCCTTGATGCGCTGGCGCATCTGATTTCTGCCGGAAAACCCTTTGAAATTAACACGGGTGCCATCAGTCGCGGATATCGCACCCTCCCCTATCCTGCTTCGTTCATTTTAAAAAAGATTCGGGAAATGGGTGGAAGGATTATTCTTTCCAGTGATGCCCATACGACAGACAATTTGCTTTGTGGATACGATAAAGCCACCGAACTGGCAAAAAGCTGTGGTTTTACAACCGCATTGATTCTCACCACCGATGGCTTTCAAGAGGTTCCTTTATAAATCTGTTTTTTTGTTTTCTGCGGGAAGCATGACGGTAATCAGCAACGAATGACCGTCCTGAGTTCCCGCTTGTATTTTGCCTCCATGAGCGGTCACAATCGCTTTCGCAATGGACAACCCGATTCCATACCCGCTGATCAGGGAACTGCGAGAGGCATCCACCCGATAGAATCGCTCAAATACAACCTCAATGTCCTCCTTCGGCAACGGCATCTGCGTGGGATTAAACACATCCAAACGGATGAATCTGTTCTGCTTTTCCAGTGAGACATGGACACATCCGCCTTCCGGAGAATACTTCAACGCATTGTCCAGCAAAATCGCAACCAATTGGCCAATACTCCGTTCATCACCTCTCATCGTCAACATCGGAGCAATATTAAGGAGGAACTCCTTCTTCTGAGTCTGTGCCAACGACTGGAATGAATTTGTCCCCTCAGTCACCACATCTGAAATTGAAAAAATCTGTTTCTTTGACACTCCCTGTTCCTCTTCCATCTTCGTCAGATAAATCAGGTCTTTCGTCAAATCGGCCAAACGATCTGTCTGCCTTTTGATATCCTCCAACCATTCATTTTCCCCAATCTCCAGCTCCAACACATCGGTGTCTGCCTTGATAATCGTCAGTGGTGTTTTTAGTTCATGGCCTGCATCCATCACAAATCGCTTCTGCTTCTCATAGCTTTTCGAGAGGGGCTGTACGATTCGATGGGAGAAAAAAATGACTGCGACCAGAACCACCACATATCCGGCCAATGATATCCATATACTGACAGCCATAAAGTCCGTAAAAAGCTCCAGTTCCTCATGACAATCCAAAAAGATAATTCGATTGGTGTCCCCTGCAGTATTTTGAATAAATCGATATTCACCTAAGAATCCTTTGTTTTCCTGCTTTTCCACCACTCTTTCCGCGAATTCTGCTGCTTCTGCACTATTTACGGAGGCAATCATGCCGGTATCCACCTGCAAAATAGATCCATCGGTAACATCCATGCATACATAAAAATATCTGGTCTCATATGGTGTCTCCGGAGGAAAATAACCATCATTCTCAGAAAGAATCATCAGTATTTCATCTGCATCTTTCACCACTAAACGATAGTTTAACACATTAATTCCCGTAATAATAACAACCAGTACAATCAAAAGAGCTGACATCGACAGTGCTACAACCCGTAGCTGCAGTTTGCGAATCATTCTATTTCCTCTAACATATAACCCGCATTACGTGTCGCGCGTATTTGGATATTTGCTCCCAGCATGGATAATTTTTTGCGTAAATACGATATATATACCCATACCACGCTGATTTCTACATTGGTATCATAGCCCCAGATTTTCTCCATGAACCTTTCTGTTGAAATCAAATGATGAGGATTCGACATCAGCATCTCAAGCATCTGGAATTCTTTGTTTGCCAAGCGGAAGTTTCCGTTCGGCGAGGATAGCTCATATGTCGCACGATCCAGGGTAATATTTCCCACCGTCAGTCTGGAATCCACTGCAGTCTGGCTTCTGGTTATCACTCTGAGACGCGCCAACAGTTCTTTGGTGTCAAATGGCTTCGTCAGATAATCGTTTGCTCCACTGTCCAGCCCCAAAACCTTGTCGTCAATTTCAGACTTTGCCGTCAGCATCATCACCGGGATCTGATTTCCCTGCGCTCTCAGCCTTTTCAGCACGGTGATTCCATCCAGCCCCGGCATCATAATATCTAAAATCACCGCATCATAATTTCCGGTCTCCAAATGCTTCAGCGCATCCACTCCATTGTAGACAGCCTGCGCAGAATAATTATTCTTTTCCAAAATCCGGACCAGTGCTCTCGCAAGAGACTGCTCATCTTCTGCAAGTAGAATTCTCATAGGGTAGTTACCTGCTTTCTATTTCTTTTTCTCTATTGTAGCACAAAAAAAAGGTTACACATTAACTATAACTTAAAACTGTGTTTTTTTTATGATCGTATCTCATCGGTGTAAGATTTCTCTTAGACCACACATTTCAATCGCTTTTACCGTTCCAAATACTCCGGCCAAAGATACCCGATCGTACCGTCTCCCAGACGCACCTTATACCAAATGTCCCCGTCGCTATCCGGTTCCTCACCAATTACCGTGATTGAATAAATTTCTTTGATAATCTCAGCATTCGGAGTGCGGCGCACGTTCAACGCCTCGGTGTTGACCACCTTTGCTGTCCACGGATCGTATTCAGCCGGAATATTTATCCCAAAGTATTCAGCAATCAAATCGGCTTCGGCCTGAGCCAATTTGTCGAGATTTTGATCATCCAACAGCCAGCGCACCATGCGGGTGTTCGTGTGAAAACTGTGCTCCAACAGCATTGCAGGCACACCTACCGATACTGCGCCACGTATCACCCCGTAGTAGTCCAGATTTTTGTTCTCCTCGTCGTAATAACGCTTAAAGATGTGGCTCCCTTCAGTGACCCCCATTGTCTCTGCCACCACTTGAGCCAATTTTCCACCGATCTCATCCGCAGAACCGTCGAGAGCAACGATTGCCACGACGTAATCTACCGTCTCATCCATCTGATAATTGTAGGTTGCATTTGAGTGCATGGAAATAAACAGATCACATCCTGCTGCCATCTTTCCTCGCTGCGTGAGTGCCTTGTCTACGGTCTGATCTGCACGGGTGGTGATCACCTCAAAGCCGTAAGCCTCCAGTTTTTTCTTCAGGAGCAGATGCAGATCCCACATCCGTTCACTCTCATAATACTCGGGAATCGCCGGACATACATTGATTTTGCCATAATGTCCCGCGTCCAAACAGATTTTCTTTGCCATGATAATTCCTTTTTTCTTCTATTTTATGTCTGTTTATGGCGCAATGAAACTTCTTTACTCTTTTTCTGTTACATCCACCAAGAATTTGAACTTTTTGTGATTTTAAGGTATATTTATGTTTCACCCCGTATACTGGCATACGAAAAGGAGGTACGGCCATGGCATATCAGGCGATTTTTAAGCGCTATGAAATCAAATATCTGCTCACGCAGCATCAGAAGCAAACCGTTCTCGCGGCGATGAAACCTTATATGGCTCTGGACCGCTACGGGCGAACCACCATCCGAAATATCTATTTCGACACCGAAAACTATCGGCTCATCCGTCGCTCCATTGAGAAACCTGCATACAAGGAGAAACTCCGCATCCGCAGTTACCAAAAGGCAAATTCTGAAAGCCCGGTGTTTGTAGAACTGAAAAAGAAATACAACTCCATCGTCTACAAGCGACGGCTGGCCATGCCGGAAAAAGACGCAATGGCCTGGATCTGCCGAGTCACACCACGGGAATCCGATTCCCAGATTGCCGCGGAAATCAATTACGTTCTGGACTATTACGAAACGCTCCGACCGACTGTATTTCTCTCCTACGAACGTGAGGCGTATTACGCGCTCGACGGCAGTGATTTCCGCATCACGTTCGATGATCACATTCTCAGCAGACAAGATAACCTTTCTCTGGAATCGGAGGTAGGCGGAACACCTTTGCTCCCGGAGGGTAATATTCTGATGGAGATCAAGACTTCCGGCGGCATCCCGCTTTGGATGACCCATGTGTTAACACAGGAACGAATTTTCAAAACCTCATTTTCCAAATACGGAACTGCTTATCAAACCACCATTTTCCCCGAGCAAAAGGGGAGTACAACCACTATTTAATCATCCAAGGAGGCAATTCACATGTTTGATTCCCTTTTCTTAGGTCTGTTCGACACCGACATGACTACAATCATCAGCGTTCCCAATTTTTTGCTCTGCATCGGCTGTTCTCTTCTGATCGGCCTGCTCTTAGCCTTTGGCTATATGTACCGCACCCGCTACACCAAAAGCTTCGTTGTCACCCTCGCTCTGCTGCCCGCAGTCGTATGCGTAGTCATCATGATGGTCAACGGAAATGTGGGTACCGGTGTCGCTGTGGCGGGTGCC
>JAFQDI010000179.1 GCA_017416055.1 Lachnospiraceae bacterium | reverse complement strand
TCGGTGTTTGCGATAACAACAGGCTTTCCACCTTCCATAACAGCTACACAGGAATTGGTGGTACCCAAGTCAATACCAATAATCTTGCTCATTTTCATGTCCTCCTAGATTTATATCAATGTTAGTTTGCTACCTTTACCATACTACAGCGAATCACGCTGTCGTGGTGCATATATCCTTTTTGGAACTCCTCTGCCACCACATTCTCACCAAGGCTCTCATCCTCGATATGCATCACTGCGTTGTGGAAGTTCGGGTCAAAGGTCTGACCCACCGCCTCGATGGGCTTTACTCCCAGATCAGCCAACGTGGTCATCAGCTGTTTGTAGACCATCTCCATACCCTTCGCCACCGCAGATTCTTTCTCCGCCTCGGGGATAGAGGCCAGACCTCGCTCAAAATTGTCCACGACGGGAAGCATCTTCTCAATCACACTTCGGGAACCCAGCTCAGAGCTGACTTTCTTCTCGCGCTCGGTGCGCTTTCTATAGTTGTCAAACTCTGCCATCTGACGCTTCACTCTGTCGGTGAGTTCTTCGATTTGAAGGTCTTTTTTATCCTTCTTATCCTTCTTTTTAAAGAAGCTCTTTTTATCTGCCTTCTCGGCATCGCTGTCTCCCGGTGCATCCACCTCTTCGGCTTCGACCTCGGAAGCAGTCTCCTCTGTGGACTCGGTCATCTCTTCTGCAACTTCCTCCGCCTGAGCTTCCAACTCCTGATCAACTTCTTCGTTGATATTCTGTTCTGCCATTTGTTTCTATCCTTTCTATCCGCATTGACCGGCTTAATGCTGTTCAATGCAAAATATGATTACTCTTCGGGTTTGCGATAGATCAGATCCATCTGCGTCATCAGCGTCTGCAGGGTAGATACCACCTTCTCGTAATCCATACGCTTCGGTCCGACAATACCGATGCTGCCCTTCACACCGTCGGAAAGTTCGTAGGTTGCGGTCACGACACTGCAATCCTTCATACTCTGCACCGATGTTTCCTCGCCGATGTACACCTGAATGCCCTGACTGTCACCACTATCCAGATGATCAGTCAGCAGGTTCGTCAGCTGCTTCTTTTCCTCGAACGCCTGCAAAATCTGACTGGCTTTCTCACCGCCGGCAAGTTCGGGATACTTGAAGATATTCGTCGCTCCGCTGGTGTAGATCTGCATCTCGTCCTCGCCGCGAATAACCTCGGCAACCGCCGCCAGAACTTTCTCCACGATATCAGCATGGCCTTCTGACTGCTCTTTTATCCGCGTGATCACCGCCAGATTGATCTCATCCAGCGTCAAACCGCTCAGATTATTATTTAACAGCAGATTCAGGGACAACAATGCCTCATCGGAAATCTCGTCCTCCAGATCCATCAATGTGTTTTTGATCACATTGCTCTCGGCAACCACAACTGCCAACAGCTTCGTCGGCTCCACTCTGGAGAGCTGAATGAATTTCAGTTTTACGCCGCCGTAATGGGGACCGGAGATCATCGTCGCATAGTTCGTGTTTACCGCCAGAAGCTGTGCCAGCTGCTTCAGCATCTTCTCCAGACGATCCACTCTTTTTAAAAGGAAGTCCTTCGTCTGATCTACCTCCTGAAGCTGATTCTTCATCAGGCGGTCCACATAAAGTCGGTAGCCGGTGTCAGTAGGAATGCGTCCCGCGGAAGTGTGCGGCTGAACAATCAATCCCATCTCCTCCAGATCCGACATCTCGTTTCGGATGGTGGCTGAGCTCAGCTGCAGATCGGTATATTTGGAAATTGTTCGGGAACCTACCGGCTCTCCGGTCTCCTGATAGTTGCGAATAATCGCGTCCAGAATCTTCTGTTTACGTTCATCCAGCTGTATCATACCATCCTCCTCTTAGTTTTGTTAGCACTCGTTTGAGTGGAGTGCTAACATCTGTGGATAGAATAACACTCCAAAGCCATTTTGTCAATGAGTTTTTCCCAAAAAGTTCTTAAGAGATTATAAAGTGATTCTAAATTTCGACAAAAACGGCGGGGCCGCCACTGTAATGTGACGACCCCAACGAGCTACAATCATTGTGTTTCCTCAAACAGCGATCTGCTCTTCTCTACATACTAAACGGCTCGTATATTTTTACGATCTCTCCGTCTTCTGTATACACTTCAAATACCCCTCCATAGTACCATCCGTCTCTCACAATCGCTTCTTCGTAGAATCGTTCCAGCGTCCACTCTCCGGTCGCATTCGGATTATCCCAACTCAGATAGCATTCCGGATCAATCGGCAAATCTGCCGGAAGCTCCCAACGCACATCGCGCTCCAACACTAAATTATACTTCTTTCTAGGCAGGTCACTGTCTAAGTAGTATCCCTCTCCGTAAAAAGGATCGTTCTCTAGTATTGTGCGCAGCGCCTCAAGTTCTTCCGTGTTCATTATTTCCGTTTCAATCCTGTCAACACCATGCATACGCGGTGCCTCACCGTTTTGGGCGCGATACGGTAAAAAATCATCATCGCCCCTCACGATCCGTTCCATTTCCTCCCCCGCATACATCAGCTTCAGCACGGCACCTTCGTCCAGCAACCGTTTCTGCTCGACCGTCAAGATAACGAATCCGCCATAAATCTTGTCTCCCATAATGACATAATGATCGTCCTCTTTTCGTATCTCTTTCACCCGGATACGAAACGTCTCCCAATTGGTTTCCAGATCGATTTCAATTACATTTTCCGAATCAAACACCTTATCCGACGGTTTTTGTATCGGTTTTTGTGTCGGTTTTTGTGTCACATAATCCAGAACGGAATCCTCGTCTGTTGGCATGTCTTCTCCCAGGAACAGTCTGCTGATCACTGTCTGATCCTCAAAGCACTCCATGATATACAGTTCCCCATCGGTGGAAAGATAAAACCGCTCTAATGGATTTGAGAAATAAGACATAAGATCGATGTACGCACACCATCTGACGTTTCCCTCTTCCCGATTCAAAACATTATATACAATGGTCCCATCCTCACTCCAGTCGGTATATTGATAATACACATTTTGATCATAGTTGCCGATCACCGTCAGTCTGTTCTGAGGTTCCATCACCATATCTTCGCTGATTTCCTGTGTGGGTGTATATAATCCCAGTTTCTCCGTTTTGTTTTCGCGCCAATCATAACGATATCTAAGTCTTTTTCCGGATACAAAATATGAATCATCCAGAAATTCTACATAAGTATCTCCGATCAGCAATATCTCTGTTATCCCTTGAATTTTGCTCGGCCGCTCAAACTTTTTCTCCGCTACCAGTTTTCCATTCATCTCATAAACCGCAATTTCTGCTCCGCCAATCAATGAAAAAACCGCGAACCGCCCATCTTGATATTTCATACAAGTGCGATTATTGCCCACGTCAATGTGGGAAACTTCACCGTTCTTATAAATATTAATGCGCGAGTTATATGTATCCAGAATATAGAACGCACCATCCTCCACTGCAAAGGAGTTTGGTCCAAAGCTCTCGATGTGAGTTTCCCCACAATTAACCATGCCTTCTTCTGATCCAACGCCGACCTTCAGCGCTTCTCTCCTAATATCGTCAAATGACACTTCAATTTCACTCATGGGTTCCGGGGCCTCGGTAGTGGGTTCCTCTGTTGTAGGTTCCTCTGTTGTGGGTTCCTCAGACATCGGTTCCTCCGTGGTAAACACTGCGCCCCCACTCTCTTTCTCGGTCGATTCATCGGCTGCCACGGTCGAGGCCTGTGTATCCGGCTTATCGGACTCATCCGTAAAAAGCCAGATACCCACAAATAAATTGACAATAATCAGAAATATGATTCCAACAATCAATGCAGTTCGCTCGTTCTTCATAACAAGTCTCCTCTATCTCGGTATCCCTGTACATTTTCCGGTACACAAAGCTTACCATAAACGAAAAGGCAGTTCAATGATTCGGCAGCAAATGTAATACTAAATTAAGGATTTGTAATATATGTGTAATTGTTTTGTCATAATTGAAACAGGCCTCCACACCAAAAAAATCATCTGGTGCGGCAGCCTGTTTCTGTCGTTTTTAAGTAAGGCTCTGTCACTTAGTCTGACTGATTTTCACCCCGTTAAGCAGGAGCGAGCGCTTTTTCTCTTCTACTCGATATATTGGAATTGGCATGCTCGTAAAATCAAATAGAACCCAATGCACCAACCTCATACCATTCTTTTGCTAACTTGCGAGAGTTCATATAAAGACAAGAGTTTCTAATGATGCTGTTTATATCGACAATCACACTCCTCCACCAATTTGCAATCAACAAGGTTTAGCCTCCGGGGCGATAGCCCTTAGAGCATTCGGTTGCAATGCCGTTTTCATCAAATGATATGAAGAATAGTATTTCCGGAGATGTTCCCAAGAAGCCTTTTTGCGGTTCTTTCATTGTGTATCCGCACTGACAATTTCTATACAAACCATCTTCGCTTGCGGGCACACCTATGCAATCAAATGTACCATATTGGCTTATGATTTCGGCTGACGTCTTTCCAATGAAGTCCTCTTCTTTATACTTGGCAGAACAGCCAACAAGGGATAAAACCAAGGAAATAGACACAAGGACTAATGCAATATATCTTCTCATGTTGAAGTATCTCCTTTTAAAAATTGGAATTGACGAAATATATTTTCCTTAGAAAGAAGCCTCGTAGTAATAAAAATTACCACAAATATGTTCTGTATAATACCAATTGTCCCCGTTGGTTTCTCGCCATTCAAATCCTTTTCCAGATGGAGTCAACGAGCCGGCAGACGACGGTGCACACCACACAGCAGTCATATCGTTGCCTGGGGTATAGTAAAACCCTACATAGGAAGTACCAGATCCAACACCTGATCCTCCACAAGAAAAATCAACAACATCTGTGTCCGCATCTATACTCTTAATAAAACCTTTATTCTTAAAAGCAGAGAAATCTCCATCCTCAATTGCCTTTAATAATGCTTCTTTCTCTTCGCAAACAAATTCAAAGACATCTTCCTTGTTGGCGCTATCATCAGTCGTAGCAGCAAGGAGCAGAAAGAAAGCACCCCCAACAACATTTGAACATCCGGTCAGAGAAAACAACATACAAAAAGCCAAACACACACAAATACTTTTTTTCATATATGACCTCCGCCAGTCATTTTCAAGTTCATATCCTTCTAGTTCTCCGCTTTCTCCGGCTTCCGAACATACTCCGCCGCCTCCGCGTCCGCATAATTCCAGCCTCTAAAGTCTTCCGGAATATCTGTTTCTCTATTTTCCAAGACTCTCTTTGCGTTCTCCGCAATTTTGGGATTCTCCGCCTCGTCAATCAGCCGCGCGATCTGCGGCACCGCACCGTCCCCCAGACGATCCAAATAATAAACATCCACCGTCTCCATCTTTCCCGACAGATATGCATCCACATTGTACTTCGCCACGACCGTGTCCACATCCGCCCAGGCAGTCGTCGCCCCGATCACCAGTGCACTCAGAACAATCACCTTCATATACGGCAGCTTCGGCACAAACAGTCGGACGGACACCAGTACAGTGACGATACCCATGTAGATCATGATGATCTGCGTCAGAAGGCGCAGACGGGTCAAACCGTAGCTGTCGATGTACATCACCATCTTCCCGCTGGCTGCCACCACAAAGAACAACGTCATCATGCCAAGGAACAGACAGAATAGGCGAGTGCTGAGTGGCACTTTCTCCTGTCTCTTCACAATCCACAAACTGAACAAAATAATGCTCAGATTGACCGCACACAGCGCCGCCATCTCAAAGAAACCTCGCCGTGCATACTCCGCCAGCGTATATTCCTCCGGTAGAATGCCCGCCAGACCACTGGTAAAATAAGCCAACTGACTGACCAGATACACACTATAGACAACACATACCGCCCCCAATACTGTGTTCACCGTCAACGGTGCCATTCCTTTTTGCCTTCGTGCTACAGGCTCTGTCTTCTCGCCGCTTCGCAGCGCGACACCTCTGGCATACAATACACAAGCTGCTCCAACTCCCAGAAAAGCAGTGACCACACTCTCCCCGAAAGAAATCTTTGGCAGTTTATTCAGCAATCCCTCAAATGCCGCATCCGCGCTCATCAACAACGGTACGATCACCAACAGGATCGGTATCGCAATACCGAGGCCCGCCAAAACAGCCAAACTCTTCTGCCCTGCGCTTCCGCTCCTTTTCAGGGAGGTCTTTAGACCATACGTCGCCGGCCCCATCTCGCCAAATCCCAACGTGAACAGCGCATATCCGGCATCGGTCAGTGTCCCCGCACTGCCCGGATCATGTCGGTTTTTTCCGGCCAGCAGACATAACCCCAGATTGACACTGACCAGTAAAAAACACACCATGACAAACTTTACAAACCCATCGTCTGACCGGGCGAATGACGCGGCAATCACGATACTCATCACCAGCAGCGCTCCGCTGTACGCCGTCAGTTTTCGCCCGGATGCGATCAGATACGCACTGCTGCACAGAATGCACACGATCACGGCAATGGCAAATCCCAGATTGAACCCGCCAAACGCCGTCACATTGGCCAAAAACAGGGATGCACCGAGAATGCCCAGCATAAACACAATCTCCTGTTTTCCGGCCGGATAAATCCGTCTTTCCGGCTCTCGGTAAGCCGGTCTCTCGACTCCGGCCGGTTGTGTATAGGTTTCTTCTGCCATGTTGCTCACCGGTTCGCGCTCCGCATCTTCCAAAACGTTATTTGACATTTCCACACTTATTCCTCCTTCACATATTCAAACAGATCCCCCGGCTGACAATCAAGCTCCCGACAAATCGCCTCCATCGTACTCATCCGCACTGCCTTCGCCTTTCCGGTCTTGAGGATAGAAAGATTCGCCTGCGTCATCCCCACCCGGTTCGCCAGCTCCTGAGATGTCATCTTCCTCTTCGCCAGCATCACATCCAGATTTACTCGAATCGCCATGTTGTCCTCCTAGATCGTTAAGTCGTTCTCTTCGCGAATCTCCACCGCCGCAGCCATCACATTTTTTACCAAACTGATCACTAGCGCCAGAAACGCCATGATCACTACCATGAAAACCAGCGGCATGTAGTAAAACGAGATCGGAACACAGATCAGGCTGACACCCGCACAGCACCAACGCAGGCGGCGGATATAGCGAACGTTCTGAACCACGAAAATCTCCTTCTCAAGAACATTGGTAACCAATCGGTCAATGCACCACAAGGCATACAGCACAACCGGCACACACAGATAAAAGCCGATCATCAGCATTGTGATCTTCTGCTCCCCCAGCGGGCGAACTGTTTCGTACCAGTCCATAAGGCGCGGAAAAAAGAAAATCAACACGACAACAATCAGCGCAATCAGGCGATTGCACCAAAAGGTAAACTTTGCAGAAAGCTCAGAATTCATGGCAAATACCTCCTCTTCTAGGAAATGTATACCACAGAAATTATCGAATGTCAATAATTTAATTATCGAATTACGATAATTCCTCATCTTGCCATACTACTCTGTTGACAAATTTCAGGCACCCCAAAAGGGTGCCTGAAATTAATAAGTCATATTTCGGTAGATTTATCACACTTTCCAATCTTCCCACATCACAGTTGATCTCGAAACGTCTTTCGAAGATCTTCCGGAACCTCCAGCATATCCATCGCTTCTTCTACAGTCATATTCAACTTAGCCATCAGAGTTTGAATAGACTGCATTAACGCAGAGTGTCTGCCTTCCTCTCTTCCTTCCTCTCGAAACATCCATTCCTCTTCCCATCTCTGCATATACTTCACCCCCGCGATCTCATTCTGCTTCACGCGACTGACACAGGTATGTATCTTCTGTATGCGTTCACTCCCGGACCGATCTGCAAGTTCTCCATCCGTACTCTCAATGTAGTGAAGAAAATCAATCAGTTCCCGGCTTACCTCGTGATCATTCGTTCCCTTCGTGTTTAAGAATATCCGCAATGCTCCGTCATTCAACGGCAACTCGCTGTTCCCATCACATCGTTCACGGAAAGTGTAACAATACTTTCCCTCCCCAAAGGGATCGAAAGGCATAATCATGATGATACACACATCGTTCAAACGGTTAAAGTTGGGAACCCCCGGGTCTAGCAGGGAGGCATCGATCACGCTCTGATAAAATCTACTGCGCTTTGCCAAATCATTCCGCCAACTCGCCTGCATCTCCGTGTTATACACGGTACCGTCATTGCCAACTGCGTACACATCCAAACGTATGGTACGAAGCCAGGAAGCAGTGCGTATTTCCTTCTCCGTCTGAGAAGATTCCAATAAATTCAAGTTCTCTTGACCGAGGATAATTTGAAGAGCGGCTGCATGGGCCTCCGGATCATCCATCGTCTCATCAAAGAGAAATTTGTCCAACAGTGTCAGTTCGCTTAAGGTTTTTCGCTTCATTGTTACTTCCCCCTTATATTATATACCATATTTCCAATTTGCGCAACCCACAAAATACGACTGCGTTCGTGTAAATGGCAGCACGTAAAGCGCTTTGAGGATAGCGCAAACACACCGACACCCCTCCATGTCAATTTCTCTTTTGTGAACATCCTTTGGGATTGCTGTCCGAGTGAACAGATGAAAGATAAATGAAATCAGATCGCAGTGCGGTATACAATCGCACAACGTTAAGACTTGCTACAGTATATCATGGTTTACAAAATCTGACAAGCGATAAAAACGGAGCACCTTTCGATGCTCCGCAATTTCTATATTTACTCGTTTTCTTCCTTCTCTGCCTCCGCAAGCACTCGCTCAAGTTCCTCCTGAACTTCCAGATCGAACTCGCTCAAAAGAATCTCCTCTTCCTGATCCTCCACATCCAGTAAGAAGTCTGCAAGCACTACATTGCTCACGTCAATCCCCTTCTTCGTCAAGCGAATCCATCCGTCTGCCTCCGTGAGAAGTCCTAAACCAATGTACTTCGCGATCACCTCGCCGTACACCTCATCCATGGACTTCTTGAAACGGCGCTCGAACTCCTTGCGGCTGACACCACGCATCATACGCAGGCCGAGGAACATGAACTCCTCGATCTTACGCTCGTCGGTGAGCTGGCGAACCGTCTCCCAGTCGGTGGGAAGCTGTGTCTTCTTCGCTGCCTCTTTATAAATGTCAATGTCTCGTAGGTTGGTGAATCGTGCCCCGTCAAACATGGAGGACGCGCCCAAACCCAGACCGATGTAATCGATGCCGGTCCAGTATCCCACATTGTGGGCACACTCCTTATTCTTCTTTGCGTAGTTGGAAATCTCATAGCGGTCGTAACCGTATCCGGCAAGAATCTCCTCCGTCGCTGCATACATCGCCCGCTCCGTGTCTTCATCGGGCAGGTCGGGCCAGTTCCGCATCATCTCCGCCAGTTCTGCATCCTTCACGTCGGCTTCATTTTCCTCACCGCTCAAAGTTGCCTTTGCCTCAATGGTTCCGTCCTCATTGATCATGCTATCCTCATCAGCCGTCGTTTCCGGTGCCGCCAGTGCAGGTCTTCCGCAAAGCAGAGGTGTCTTCTCCTCGCACTCGCCGTACCGCGCATAAAAGGGCGTTCCCTCCTCGATGATCAGGCTATACGCAGAAATATGTTCCGGATTCAGCTCTGCCACCTTCTTTAATGTGTCGGTCCATGATTCCAAGGTCTGGCCGGGCAGAGCAGACATCAGATCCACATTGATATTCGTAAATCCGCACTCACGTGCCAGCTTGAAGCTCTCCAAAAACTGTTCCCAGGTATGTACGCGGCCAAGCACCGCCAACTCATCGTTGTTTGCGGACTGGAGACCAAAACTTAAACGGTTCACACCGGCTTCTTTGTATGCGATCAGTTTTTCCCTCGTCACAGACTCAGGATTACATTCAATGGTGATCTCCGCTGATTTGCTTACATTGAAGTAAATCTTTAGCATCGCGATCAGATTGTTCATCTGCGCCGCGTCAAACAGCGTGGGGGTACCACCACCGATGAAAATGGACTTCACGTCATAGTCATCGTAAGCCGCTCCGCTCCAGATGATGATCTCCATCAGCAACGCCTGCAGATATTCCTGCCGTCTGGGTTTGCTGGCAGGAGCGCTTAAGAAATCACAGTAATTGCATTTTTTCTTGCAGAAAGGCACATGCACATATAATTCTAACGGTTTTCTTTTCATGGAAACTCCTCGGTTCTCTCTATTTTTCTACCTCACAAACAGGTGCGTGATAACTCGCCATCATCACTTACCGTCATCCAGCTTCAGCACGCTCATGAAGGCCTTCTGAGGCACCTCCACGCTGCCGATCTGGCGCATACGCTTCTTTCCTTCTTTCTGCTTCTCCAAGAGCTTGCGCTTACGGCTGATATCACCGCCGTAGCACTTCGCCAGCACGTCCTTGCGCACGGCCTTGACCGTCTCACGGGCAATAATCTTGCTGCCGATGGCCGCCTGGATCGGAATCTCGAACAGATGTCTCGGAATCTCGTCTTTCAGCTTCTCGCACATCTTACGGCCGCGCTCGTAGGCACTGTCCGCATGGACGATAAAGGACAACGCATCCACTTCCTCACGGTTGATCAGAATGTCCAGCTTCACCATATTGGACGGCTCATAGCCCTTCATCTGATAGTCGAAGGACGCATAACCGCGGGAACGGGACTTCAGCGCATCGAAGAAATCGTAAATGATCTCATTGAGCGGCAAGTCATAGCGGATAAGCACACGGGTATCTTCCATATACTCGGTACTGATATAGACACCACGGCGCTCCTGACAGAGCTGCATGATCGCGCCGATATACTCGGTAGTCACCATAATCTCTGCGGAGACGATGGGCTCCTCCATGTGTTCGATCTCAGCAGGGTCGGGCAGGTTTGTAGGGTTGGTTAGGGTGATCATCTCACCATTGTTTTTGTACACATGATAGATAACGCTGGGCGCGGTGGTCACCAGATCCAGGTTGTACTCGCGCTCCAAGCGCTCCTGAATGATCTCCAGATGAAGGAGTCCGAGGAAACCGCAGCGGAATCCGAATCCCAGCGCCACAGAGGTCTCCGGCTCGTACTGGAGAGAAGCGTCATTGAGCTGCAGCTTTTCAAGCGCGTCACGCAGGTCATTGTACCGTGCACCGTCAGCCGGATAAACGCCGCAGTAAACCATAGAAGTCACCTTCTTATAGCCGGGCAGTGCTTTCTCACAGGGGTTGTCCAGATCGGTCACCGTGTCACCCACACGGGTGTCTTTTACATTTTTGATGCTGGCCGTGAAATAGCCAACCATGCCGGCGGAAAGCTCCTCACAAGGATGGAACTGTCCGGCTCCGAAATAGCCGACCTCAACCACCTCAGCAGTCGCTCCCGTCGCCATCATCTTCGCGCGGGTACCTTTGCGAATCCGTCCTTCCTTCAGACGGCAGAATACGATAACACCCTTATAAGAATCGTAGATTGAGTCAAAAATCAATGCCTTCAGCGGCGCGTCCGGATCTCCCACCGGTGCAGGGATTTTCGCCACAATCTGCTCCAATACATCCTCGATGTTTATCCCATTCTTCGCAGAAATCTGAGGCGCGTCCTGCGCCTCCAGACCGATCACATCCTCAATCTCGTTCTTTACTCTCTCCGGGTCCGCACTCGGCAGGTCAATTTTATTAATAACCGGCATAACATCCAGATCATGTCCCAAAGCCAGATACACATTAGCAAGGGTCTGGGCCTCTACTCCCTGAGCAGCATCTACGACTAAAATCGCACCATCACAAGCCGCAAGACTTCGAGAT
>JAFQDI010000178.1 GCA_017416055.1 Lachnospiraceae bacterium | reverse complement strand
GCGGGGCAGCGGACGGAGTGAAGGACAGGTGATTTCTTTCGGCGTGAACGAGCGGAGAGACTGTCTTTCTTGGCTGGCGCATATGGAAAAACGGTTTGGCCCTGACGTGAAGATCATTCTCACGGGAATCTCCATGGGAGCAGCGACTGTGATGATGGCTGCAGGGGAAGAATTGCCGAAGAATGTGATCGGCGTGTTGGCAGATTGTGGCTACAGTTCGGCCAAAAAGATGATCAAGATCGTAATCCGCCGGATGAAACTGCCGGTGGAACTCAGTTATCCGTTTGTGAAACTGGGGGCGAGATTGTTTGGACACTTTGACTTGGAGGAAACTTCTCCCATTGAGGCGATGAAAAAATGCAAAGTGCCGGTAATTTTCTTTCATGGAGAAGCGGACGATCTGGTTCCCTGTGAGATGAGTCGGGAGTGTTTCGAGGCATGCGTGTCAGAAAAGCGTCTGGTGACGGTGCCGGGAGCAGGGCATGGATTGAGTTATCCGGTGGAACCGGAGAGATATTTGCAGGAATTGCAAGAGTTTTTTGCTTGATAGGAAACCAAAAGGGGCTGTGAAAAAACGCTCTAAGCTTTCAGTTACAAGAGGCCATCCGGAATAAACGGAAGAGAAGTTTCTCTGGTTTATTCCGGATGGCCTCTTGTACATTCAAATCGGTGGCGTTTTATCGTAACCCACCAATTTTAGCAGTTATATCCCGGCAGACGGTCATCGAACCAGTCTACCTTTACTTCCTGCTGCAGCAGACCGCAGTCCAGTGCATCAGGCATCTTTAATTCGGGCAGCTTCTTAAAGTTGTCGCCATCGAAGATACCATCGATCTCGTGATCTTTCAGGTAATTTACAAGGCGGGTGCGAAGTTCTGCCTGAATCGGCTTGTACAGTACCATGCCTGCACAGTTGTTGGTCTCTCTGGGGTCTCTCACCTTATCAAAGAGGAATTCGCGGTTGTCCGGAACACTGTAGACATATTTGTACTGCTCGGTCACAATCATGTAGGATGCGCAAGCCTGTGCCTCAATGCCATCGTATTCCTTCGGATAGGTTCCGATGATTCCGTTGAGGGAACCGATGCGGTCCTCATGGTATTTATTATCCTTTACTTCCACGCCGATGTACTCCTCGGGGGTATGTCCCAGAAACTTGGGCAGACCGGAGTAGGACTTCATGGAGTAGACAGCGTCACGGGAAATTTCACCCTTCATCAGCTTGAACAGATCTACACCGTCAAAATTAGCGTCGTTCTCGGGAACGCCGGCTGCCGCAAGGAAGGTAGGTGCGATGTCTACCAGGCTGACGGGAGTGGAGCAGGTGGTTCCTGCCTCCAATTTTCCGGGCCAGGACATAATGAACGGAATGCGTGCACAGCTATCGTGCATGGAGCGCTTTCCGAAGCAGTTGTAGTCGCCCAGCAACTCGCCGTGGTCTGTGGTGAACAGAATAAGTGTATTCTCAAGCTGACCGGTAGCCTCCAGTGTATCCAGCATACGGCCCACCTGATAGTCCACGAAGGAGATACAAGCGTAATAGTAGGACTTGATCGCGCGAACCAGGTTCACATCAATACCGTGATCGCGGTATTTGCGGCGGTTCTGCATCTTGTTGACAAACATCTGCAGTTTCTCATAATCCACCGGAACATTCGGAAGAGGCATCTGAGCTGCCGGATAAAGCTTGTGCCAAGGCACGGGCGGAGTGAACGGAGGATGAGGATGTACGAAAGAGGAGAAGCAATACCAAGGGGTATCGGTATTGTCCTTCTGCTCTTCAAGGAAAGCAACGGTTCGGTCACCGATCCACTGGGTGGGATGCATTTCCTGAGGAAGCTTCGATGTGGAGGGCAGATAGTACATCGGTCCACGGGTTCCCTGTGCTTCGTAAGCGTATGCCCAGGGAGAATTCTTCAACATAGTATAGTAATCGGTAGGCTCGATCGCACTGGGCATCTCCTCCTGGAATTCACGGGCCTTAAATCCGCGAAGCGCGCGGGCATTGGGCGTAAAGTGGCACTTTCCGATGCCGTGGGTGAGGTAGCCGCTGTCAGCCAATCTGTCCATAAAGGTCTTAGGTGCCTGAGGCATGGGTACGCTGTTCGCCGCGCATCCGGTGGTGCAGGGGTACTGTCCGTAAATCATGGAGCAACGGGCGGGAACACACACAGGAGAGGGACTGAACGCATTGGTGAAAGCGATACCGCTCTTTACCAGACGGTCCAGATTAGGGGTCTTGATGACAGGATTTCCCAGAGCAGCAATGGTGTCGAATCTCTGCTGATCAGTGAAAATATGCAGAATATTAGGTCTCATAATGATCTCCTCCATATAGAATTAGTCGTGAACACCTTTCCTTTTATCATACCAAGGTGCCATGCTAATGTCAAGTTTTTCGAGGGCGTTTTGATATTATTTTGACAATTGGAAGGAGAGTTTGTTTGTTGTGTGTTGTTGATATATGCTTATGTGTGTGATAAAGATAAAATGTAAAAAAATAATAAGGGTTTCTCTTTTTTTAATATGCAAGGTACTGACTAAAAATCAATTACACTGATCAGAAATGTGTTTGGGAAAAGAAATGATGATTGTGCATATTTGACAAAAAAGACAGAATATATCGGTTGAAATTAGAGAATAAAGCAAAAATGATTGACGTTATTAACAATTTATGGTATGTTTTAAACATAAAGAACTAAAGCGAGGGTAAACCAATGGG
>JAFQDI010000177.1 GCA_017416055.1 Lachnospiraceae bacterium | reverse complement strand
TAGCCTCCGGATTCTTCTCAAGGAAATCCTCGTAGTTTTCGTACACGGTAACGTCAAGGTGCGGCCAATAGTCCAAGCCGGCACGCTTCAGCATCTTGTCGCTGATCTCGAACCCCAAAGGCTTGATCAGATGAAGTCTGGATCCCGTCGCCACGCAGGTGCGGCCGATGTTTCCGGTGTTTGCAGGCATCTCCGGCTCCAACAGTACAATATTCATCATCGTTTATTCCTCCGGTTCCCCTGCCTCCAGCCACTTGATAAAACGCGCGATACGTTCCATGGCTTTCTTCAGGCGTTCGAGTGAATACGCATAAGAAATTCGGACAAACCCCTCTCCGCAGTCGCCGAACGCAGTTCCGGGGACAACAGCAACCTGCTCCTTCATCAGAAGCTTAGTCGCAAACTCGTCGGAAGTCATTCCAAACCGACTGATGTTGGGGAAGATATAGAAGGCACCAAAAGGTTCAAAACAATCCAACCCCATTTCTCTCATGGCATGCATCAGATAGCGGCGTCGCTGGTTGTAGGTTTCCTTCATATGCGCCACGTCTGCATCACCGTTCTTCAATGCCTCCACTGCCGCAAACTGGCTGGTAGTGGGTGCACACATGATACAGAACTGGTGGATTTTTGTCATCTGTGAGATTACATTGGCCGGACCGGCCGCATATCCAAGTCTCCATCCGGTCATCGCGTAAGATTTTGAAAATCCATTGATCACGATCGTGCGCTCTGCCATTCCGGGTAGGGAGGCAATGCTCACATGATCCTTCTGATAGCTGAGTTCCGAATAGATCTCATCGGAAACAACCCAGATATCGTGGCGTATGATCACTTCTGCAATTTTTTCCAGATCCTCACGGTCCATCACCGAGCCGGTGGGATTGTTCGGGAAAGGCAATACCAAAATCTTCGTCTTCGGCGTGATCGCTGCCTCAAGTTCCTCAGCTGTCAGTTTAAACTGGTTCTTCTCCTGCAGATCGATGATCACCGGAACACCATCTGCAAGCGTAGTACAGGGCAGATAGGCTACATAGCTCGGCTGAGGAATCAATACCTCATCGCCGGGATTCAGCATCGCACGCATCGCAATGTCGATCGCCTCACTGCCGCCGACTGTGACCAGCACCTCCGTCGCCGGATCATAACTCAAACTGAACTTGCGATTCAGATAATTCGCGATCTCCTCCTTCAGTTCTTTCAAACCTGCGTTGGAGGTATAATGGGTACGTGCACGCTCCAGCGAGTAGATGCCCTCCTCGCGGATGTGCCAGGGTGTCTCGAAATCGGGCTCGCCCACACCTAACGAAATGGCATCCGGCATTTCGCTGACGATATCAAAAAACTTACGAATACCGGACGGTTTAATTACTTTTACTTTTTCGGACAACGGATCTCTCATATGCTAATCAGCTCCCTCTCGTCCTCTTTCTGCTTCTCCAGAACGGTTCCATGATCTTTATACTTCTTCAACACAAAATGGGTTGCAGTGCTAAGCACAGAATCCAACGTAGACAATTTTCCGGAAACAAAGTATGCAACATCCTTCATCGTCTTTCCCTCCAGAATCACAGTAAAATCATATCCGCCGGACATCAGGTAAACCGCGTTCACCTCGTCAAACATGTAAATTCGTTCTGCAATTTTGTCAAAGCCCATTCCTCTTTGAGGAGTAACCTTCACCTCGATCAGCGCAGACACTTTCTCCTCTGTGGTATTGTCCCAATTGATCAGCGTGTGATAACCACAAATAATATTCTCTTTTTCCATCTGTGCGATCTCGTTGGCGAGTGTCACCTCATCCACGTCAAGCATGATCGCCATATCTTTCAGCTCGATCCGGCTGTTCTTTTCCAACATTCTCAATATCTGATTGCGCATAATTGCCTCCTGATTATTCTCCGATCTCCTGATGAAACCGAACATATTCGTCTGTCTGTGGACGGTTCAAGAATCCGACACTGTCTCCGTTGATGATGGCTTTGTCGTGATCCGGCATTGTCCGACCGATCACCGACGCGGCAAACCCCAGTTCCCGTAACTCCTCACAGAGACGGTAGCCATTGTCTGCTACCAAAAGCGCACAGCCTCCGGACAACAGGTGATAAGGATTCACCTCCAGGACCTCACAGATCTCGATGGTCTCCTGCTTCACCGGGATGTCACGCAATTTCACCCGCATCCCCCGTCCGTAGTACCCGGCCAACTCCCAAAGTGCTGTCATAATTCCGCCGTTTTTCACCGTTAGCATGGCTGTTGCACCATGCTGTATGGCGACTGCCGCCTCAGGAACTCTCGTCATATAATTCAGGAACCCGATTGCATCCTCTAAAAGCTCTGCAGGAAGAGTGCAGGACAATCTTTCCCACTGCTCCTTCGCCAATCTGGCGGTTCCCTCCAATGCAATGAACCCGGTCATGATAATATCCTGGCCGGGTGTGATCTTCTCTATATGTCTGTCTTCTCCGATAATAGGAAAATCCCATTTATTCATTGCTCATCATCTCTCTTTGTTGATCATTCCTCACTGCTCTCGACTGTCGGGATCTCTTCTGTGCTCTCTTCCGGGAGTGCTTCCGTAGTATCCTCCTCCGTTGTCGCCTCAGTGCTCGGCTCGGTAGGATTATAACGTATGATCGCCGGTGCTCTTAGATAAGTGTCTGTATGCATCAGTTCCTTTGATACCATCACTCCGTCAATCCATACTTCCTTATAGGCCTCAACCAGCACGTAGGGATAGTTTCCACGATCCCAAACTTCCTCTCCGGGCTCCAACGTGTAATCAATCTGATAAATATATTCATCTTCCGTCGGCAGGTCTTCTTCCAACACATTATTGTAATACTTGACCTCACGCCTGGAAGTATCACGGGTTTCCTTGCCGTAAATATTGATATGGAGCCAGGTACCCATAACACCCAATCTCTCGATATACGTTTCAATGTAAATCGGGGTCTCATAGTTATTCACAAAAACCAAATCTCTGGATCCATCATCATTCACTGTAGAATCAAATCCATAAGGCACATACGCAACTGTCATCGAATGATTCCAGCGTTTCTGAATATCCAACTCTGCGAGCAGCAATGTATTGTACATCGTAGAAGAAATTGTACACACGCCGCCTCCTGCACTCATATCATAGGTATCTCCAATATACTGAATCGCATCGTGATAACCATTTTCTTTCGTAAACGGTCCGATCACATCTACCACTGAATAGGATTCCCCGGGAAGAACAATATTTCCATCCATCTTCGATGCACCGTTAATAATATTCTTTCCACGGTCCGTGTCAATCTCTCCGCATCCCGCTGCAAACGCACCCAGACAATCTGAAATAGTCGACAACGCCTCATAGGTATACTTAGGCTCCAGAACGATTTCTTTCGCTACCAGTGTAATTGCTGCATCACCGTTCCAGTGACTGATCGCCTCCATCACCTGCTTCAGCATATCCTCTTCATCCACTGCAACACCGGCAGACTCCTGAGTCACTTCAAATTTGCTTCCGTTCTTCGTAATGGTTGCTTCCACCGCCGGAATATTCACTGCCTTTGCAAACTTTGCAATCTTGTCAGCCACAAGGGTCTCCCGCGCACTCTGCTCAGACAGAACATCATATCCGCCATGCGAAATTTCTTTCAACACTTTATATCGTTCAACCAGCGATCCCGTCTTTCCCAAACAAGCCGCTCTGACAACATCTTCTGCGGCCACTTCCATACTCAAGCCTAGCTCAGCCATCGAATAGGTTACACTTCTGTCCTCAAGCATCAATGTAATCTCCGCTGATTTCATCGCCTCCTGGCGGGCAGACATGGCATCCACCACCTCCATCAGTGTCATGCCGCCCACATCAAGGCCGGCAATGCTGATGCCTTCGGATATACGATCATTTTCGTCCACACGATAAATGTCTGCATATGCTTTAACTTCTTCTCTGAAATCCCCATCACCAGAAGCACGTGCAGGCATATCGCCAGCCAGGGCCAGCATTAAAACTACTGCCACTGCACTCATCACCTGTACAATTCTTCTCATTCTTTTTTTCATGTAAAACCTCACTTAACTAAACATACAAAACCTCATGCTGCTTCCGGTTCCCCGTCACCCTCAACAGCATCTGAACCTGAACTCTCGCCACTCTCCTGTGTGCTCTCCTCCGTCGGGCTCTCGCTAACAGCCTGTGTGCTTTCCTCCGTCGGACTCTCAGTTGCAGCCTGTGTGCTTCCCTCCGTAGGACTCTCAGTTGCAGCCTGTGTGCTTTCCTCCGTCGGGCTCTCAGTTGCAGCCTGCGTGCTTTCCTCCGTAGGACTCTCAGTTGCGGACTGCGTGCTTTCCTCTGTCGAGATTTCACTTCCGGATTGCGTACTTTCCTCCATCTCGTCGGAAGGACTTTCCGTACTCTCCTCAGAAGTATCCTCGCTCTCGTCGGAACTGCTATCTTCCTCCGTGCTCTCCTCGATAGGATTATGGTGGACGATACCGTCCGATCGCCGATAGCTGTCCGTATACAGATATTCATCCGATACGACTTCTCCATCCACGATGACTTTCTTAAACGCCTTTACAACTAACTTAGGGTAAGAAGCCTGCTTAACCTCTTCCTCTCCCGGTTCAAGACTCGTATCAATGATATACTTCGTATCTGCCAACTCAAGTTCTACGATCTCATTGTACAAAACAACGGTTCTGGCCTTTTTCTCCTCTGTCAGTGTTCCCCAAATTGCGAAATATACTTGCCCAAAGTCTTCCGTCTCGCCCCAGGCTCTCGCTTCAATATATATGGGGAAATCATAATTGTTTGTGAATACCAGATCCTTGCTGGCATCATCATTTACTGTCGAATCGAAACCGTGCTCCGCATAACCGATAATCATAGAATGATTATATCGACGATCCACCTGGAGTTCCGCATACAGGATTGCATTGTATAAGGTTGTCGTCAGCTGACACACCCCGCCGCCAATACTGTCCACATAACCACCGTTGTGGTAAGCAATCGCCTTATCATAGCCATTCTCCTCCGTAAATGGAGTCAAGGCCGCATGTGCGGAAAAACTCTCTCCGGGCATCAGAATCGTGCCGTTGATCAGCTCGGCTCCTCGCACCACGTTCTTTCCACGGCCTTCTTCTACCAGACCACTCATAATGGTTACATGAGAACCGATAATCTCTGTGATCGAACTCAGCATCTCTTCGGTATATTTCGGCTCTATCACATTCACAACGGCTTCCACAGAAACTGAACTTCCATCCCACGTTTCCGCTGCAGTTTTCAGTACTTCCAACGTGGCTTCCTTATCCAACTCAACACCATCAACATGAGGCTCTCTGAACCACTGATGATTCTCGCGATTAATCATCGCATCCACCGGTTCCACAAAAACAACCTCGGCAAATGCAGCAACTTTCTCTTCAAACTTCGAAGAGTCAATTGCGTAAGACCACGTGCAAACCACCTTGTCATTGGAAAGATCTTTCAGTTCTTTGTATCGCTCCACCAGCATGCCGGTCTGTCCGACCGTCGCCGCGTCGTAGAGCAGTTCTGTCGTATCCTGAAACATAATCCCCAGTTCCTCAACCGGAATCTCAAGGACGTGTTCTCCCTGCGTGATCGTAAAAACAGCTTTACGAATCTCTTCTTCTTTTTCTTTCAGTTGTTCCTTCGCCGCCCCGATCGTCATTCCTCCGACATGCGTCTCACCAATATAAACGCCCTCCGGAATCAACGACTCATCGGTAACCACCGGATCGACTTCCGCTGCAAAAACCCGAATCGGTGACCAGCCCTGAAAACCAACTATAACCAATGCCGCAAACAGGCATCCGATCATCTGATGTATCATTTGTTTCTTCATTTTCAATACTCCTTGCTTACAGAAAAACTTCTTCTGATTGTCTCTATTTTACCAGCATACAACCAAATTTGCAAGCAATCCTCAAAAGGTTAACATAAATGTAACATTCTCGCCGATTCTGTCCTCCACCAACGTGTAAAACCGTATGTTTATAGCAGTGCTGACAGCACGGAGGGAACGATCATCGCCAGTGCCAGAATAATCGCGATCGCTGCTGCAATCCATCTCTTTGCTTTATTGTTCTTTAAATTCATCATAACGGTATATTCTCCTTTCTCAACCGGGCATTTCCGGATATCGCACTTCGGTTCGCGTAGTCAAACAACCATCTCTCGCGGCTATCCACCACCTCGCCGGTCTGTAAAAACTGTTCCAGATCAAACATGATCTCTTCCGCGTGAATATCTTTCCCGTACTCGGACCTCGGGATCTCTGTTCCCACTGCGAAGGACGGACGATTTCTCGCGTTGTCTCTCAAATAATAATCCATTGTGAGCAAAGTGTCAAAGGCTTCTGCACAATTTCCAAAATTTTTATGAATAAATCGCTTCAGCTGCTCGAAACGTCCGCCTCTGGACAGACTTTTGTGCTCCGGATTCTCCGCAAAAGCAAAATCAGCCAGTGCATCATAGAGGGCAAACGGCGACACATACATTCTCTCCAACGCTGTCACGGTCAATTCAAACTGATGACTGTTATAATAGGTCTCCACCATCTCCTCGATGCCCTTCAATCGCACAACATCACGGTAGGAAAGCCACTGCGTGGACAATATCTCGTAAGGCACCGTGTCCCGGTACACCAATCCGAACTCTGCCGTCTGCGCTGCGATCGGAGATCCCTTTAACACTTTCAAAAAGCCAAGCTGTAACTGGGACGGCCGCATCCGGTAAACGTCATCGAATGACCGGGAAAAGCTACCGATATCCTCGTAGGGAAGTCCTGCGATCAGATCCAGATGCTGATGCACGTTCCTCCCCTCGCGGACAGTTTCCGTCACCCTTCTCAGCTGATCCAAATCAGTCCGACGGCTGATCGCCGCAAGCGTTTCCGGATTTGTGGACTGCACTCCAATCTCCAGCTGAACAAGACCGGGACGCATTTTTTTCAGCAGATCAGTCTCTGCCTGACTCATCAGATCCGCTGTCACCTCAAAGTGAAAATTGGTCACGCCATTGTCGTGTTCCAAGATATATTGCCAGACGGCGAGTGTCCGATCACGGTTGCTGTTGAATGTCCGATCAAGGAACTTCACTTGTGGAACCTTCCGGTCCAAAAACCATTGAAGTTCTGTGAGCACCCGGTCAAGACTGCGGTATCGCATCGTCTTCTCAATCGCTGACAGGCAGTAACTGCAACGAAAAGGACATCCACGGCTACTCTCATAATAAATAATACGATGGTCAAAGTCAATTTCCTTATCATAAAGAAAGGGGAGCATGTCCATGTCTGCGAAAGCAGGCTCGGCCGTAGTGACAATATCGAATGTCCGAGGAACCGTCAGGCCGGCGAATCGTCCGACATCCGACGCGCAATTCTCCTCCTGTCTCTGAAATCGAAGTCCCGGCACTTCGTCAAGTGTTGTTCCCGCTCTCCACGCCGCAAGCAACTTCGGGAAAACCACCTCTCCCTCACCGAACATCACCCCGGTAATCTCCGGCAGTTCATAAAACAATTCCTCGCCGGACCACGCTGCCTCAGGGCCGCCCAGCCAGATCGGTACATTCGGAAGGATCTTCGCGAGATCACGGCAGAGCCGTCTCACCACGTCCATGTTCCAAATGTAACAGGAAATCCCGATCATACCCGGATCCCGGCGAAAAATATCCATCAAAATCTGCTCATAAACGTGATTAATCGTATACTCCACGATCTCTACGGACTGCTGCAGTTCTTCGCTGAGACTGTACTTCAACGAGTAGATCGCAGGATTTAAATGTATGTATTTGGCATTGATCCCAACCAACAGGCAAGGTCTACTCTCCATCGGTTCTCCTCTCCGTCCCATCTTCCCCTCAGAATGCTACTTCTGCGGATACATCTGTCTTCTCAATCGTTCCAGCAAATCACCCTGCAAATAGAACGTGGTTTCAAAATGCAAAAAACTGTCCGTATTGCGGTCCCACATCAACATCAATTTGGGCGAAAACTCATCATCCCCCTCCCAAAACTGTAGAAGCACCGGAAAAAAATTCGTTACCGGAATCTCACAGGTGATATCTGCCCCTGCTATTGATCTTTTCAGGCTGCCGCCCAACTGCAGACAAGCTGCTTGCAATTTCTCTACCCGATCTTGAAACAGGAGTGCATACTTTTGCGTAAAACTCTCCGTCTCCTGAATCCCGGTCACAACAAAATGGCCGATCGGACACCAACTGCCGAATAAAACCGGTGCCGCCGGACCTTTATGATAGCACAGAAGATCATAGATCGTCATCACCGTATTATAGGAACGACATTCCTCCCACACAGCATCAAAGCACTCATCAATTCTGCCATCCTGCCGGCTGATACGGCACGGTGTATTCAGGTAGGTCAGATAAATCCACTCTTCATCCGCCCGAAGCCCGAATTTTTGAATCAGCTTGTTCTGATCGTATTCCAAGAAAATACGTTTGCCAATATCCACTTGCGCATCGTAATTCGATGAACTCTTTTTCCCACTTCTCATCTTTCCAGTACCTCAAGCAAGATTCCGTCTGCATCATCTACAGTTCCCTCTTTAGGAATCCATCAAAAACAAAGAGCGGACAGCATCACCCAATGCCATCCGCCGTAAACTGCCCAGAGCCGGAATCGAACCAGCGACACGTGGATTTTCAGTCCACTGCTCTACCAACTGAGCTACCTGACCGTATGTAAAGTGCGAATGGTTATTCTACCCATCGAGCACGCCAGCGTCAAGGTTTGTTGCCGTT
>JAFQDI010000176.1 GCA_017416055.1 Lachnospiraceae bacterium | reverse complement strand
CAATGAGCAGACGGCAAACGCCGTGAAAGAGCAAACTGGCGTGGATGAAGTGATTGCCGGCGTTCTGCCCGACGGAAAAGAAGAAATCATCCGCAAATATCAGAAAGAGGGCAAGGTTGCCATGGTGGGTGACGGCATCAATGATGCTCCTGCACTGACGAGAGCGGATATGGGGATTGCCATCGGAGCCGGAACCGATATTGCCATCGATGCAGCGGATGTGGTACTCATGAAGAGCAAACTCACCGACGTATCGGCTGCGATTCGCTTGAGCTGTGCGACGCTTAAGAATATTCACCAGAATCTGTTTTGGGCTTTTTTCTACAATGTGATCGGCATTCCGCTGGCAGCCGGAATTTGGATCCCGATATTTGGCTGGGAATTAAATCCCATGTTTGGCGCGGCGGCGATGAGCCTGTCCAGTTTCTGCGTGGTGACGAATGCGCTTCGGCTGAATTTATTTAAGGTTCACGATGCGAGCAAGGATAGACCGATCAGACGGAAGAAAATGAACGAGGATGCGACCGGTGATGCGGGCAGTGTGATCGCTGAGACTGACGAGCCGGAAAAAGATAATGACAATTTAACGGAGGTAAATGTGATGGAAAAGACAATGAAGATCGAAGGAATGATGTGCTGTCATTGCGAGGCGAGAGTGAAGAAAGTGCTGGAGAAGCTTCCCGAGGTGGATGAGGCGATCGTGAGTCATGAGGCAGGGACCGCGATTGTGAAGCTGAACGCAGAGGTTGCGAATGAGGTGCTGAAGACCGTGGTAGAGGATCAGGATTATACGGTGCTCTCAGTGGAAAAAAATGAACCCTAAAGGAGAAAAATGATGCCATTTTCTGAATTTCTCAATTCGCGGCGGGAGGATTGCCATGCCCTTGTCCGCGAGTTGTCTAAAACTTATTCCTACGTTGGCATTCTGGGTGCGGACGTCAAGTCCACCGCCATACTTGCCAACCGAAAAATGACTGACATCAGTGAGGGGAACTTTACTGAATGTGGTTTCGTGATCAAGATGCACGACGGACGTGCCTTCTTCGAGTATTCCCTTGACGATGTGCGTGGCGATGCTAAGGAGCTCGCCGAAAAAATTGTGGCAGCGGTGGCTCCCGCATCCAACATGGCAGATCGTCAGATTGAGGTGGCTGACGTGCGCGACGAGCCTCTCGTCAAGTCCTTCTCAAGGCCGTGTGACTTTGACGACTACTCCGAGGAGCAGCTTCTCAACTTTGCTAAAGAAATTCGCGACTTGATCCTTGCACAGGACGAGCGCGTGATCAATGCGATGGTTCGCATTTCGCCCTTTACCTTTTCTAAGCTGTTCATCTCCGGGAACCGTGAGCTTGACCAGTTTTATTCCTGGGTAAACGTTACGGGTGTTGCCGTATTTCGCGATGGCGAGAAGATGGTGGTGACCCAAGAGGGAACCTACTCCAATCTGATGAGGGAGGCGATGGACGGTATGCCCGCCCTTGTCCCCGTGCTTGTGGAAAAAGCGCGCAAGCTTTCCACCGCAAAACCTATTGTCCCCGGAGTCTACGACGTGATCACCGACCCGAGCATTTCCGGATTGATTGCCCATGAGGCCTTCGGGCACGGTGTGGAGATGGATCAGTTTGTCAAGGATCGCGCCCTGGCAAAGCAGTATGTCGGCAAATACGTGGCTTCTCCCATCTGCAATATGCGGGACGGTGCCGCTTCTGCCTTCTCTGCTGCTTCCTACTTCTTCGACGATGACGGTGTGCTTGCGGGCGACACCCAGATTATCAAGGACGGTGTTCTTGTGGCGGGTATCTCCGACTTGGTTTCCGCCACCGAACTGGGAACCGAGCCTACCGGCAATGGCAGACGGCAATCTTACAAGCGGAAGGCTTATTCGCGCATGACCAACACCTTCTTCTGTCCCGGAACGGACAAGTTAGAGGACATGATCGCCTCGATCAAGCACGGTTACATGCTGTTTGAAACCAATAACGGCATGGAGGACCCCAAAAACTGGCAGATTCAGTGTACCGCCGAGTACGGCATTGAGATTGTGGACGGTAAGCTGACCGACAACTACGTTTCCCCCGTTGTCATGTCCGGCAGTGTCCCTGAACTTCTGAAATCGATTACCATGGTGTCCGACGACTTTAAGATCATCGGCTCAGGCTCCTGTGGAAAGGGCTATAAGGAATGGGTGCGTGTGGCCGACGGAGGTCCCGCCCTGAAAGTGAGGGTGAAATTGGCATGACAGAACGTATCATTACATTATTAAACGAAAATCCGTGTGTGACTGACTATCGCCTGAACACGGTTAAAACCGAATCCTATGAGCTGTTTTTCGTTCACGCGTCTCTTGAGACGGTACGAAGCACCGATACGACCGACCGCAAAGTGACGGTATTTGTGGAGAAGGACGGTAAGCTTGGTGATGCCACCTTTTCGGTATACGCCTCTTACACCGACGAGGACATTCGCCGGGAGATCGCGTCAGCTTGCAAAAAGGCAAGTCTTGCGGCGAATGAGTCGTATGCCCTTCCCGAAAACGAGACTCTCGTGCGGGAGTCGGACTCCAATTTCAAGGATTATCATACCGCCGACCTTGCGGCTGCAATCGCTGAGGAGGTCTTTGCCGCCGACTGTGAGGAGGGCGGTTCGATCAATGCCCTTGAGGTCTTTTTGTACCGTGATACCGTGTCGGTCAAGAACAGTCGAGGCATTGACAAGACAGAGATTCGCTACCACGCTATGGTGGAAGCTATCCCCACCTGGAACAGCACCGAGGAATCGGTGGAGCTGTATGAATGTCACAATTTTACCGAGTTTGACGCAGCTGCCGTAACCGCCGAGATTGCCACCCGCATGAGAGAGGTTCGCGACCGACTGGCAGCAAAGGCTCCAACGGCCAAGCTGACCTGTCCCGTTGTTCTGGGTGCGCCCGAGCTTTCCGAGCTGTTTACATGGCTGGCACAGGAGTTGAATTATGCAGGCATTTACAATCACACCGCGGCCTTCAAAGAAGGCGACGATATCCAAAAAGGTGCTGTGGGAGACCGCATGACCGTGACAATGTGCAGTGCGGTAAAGGGAAGCGTGCGCTCAGCGGCCTTTGACGCAGACGGCACTGCTTTGGTTGACACAGAGGTGATCCGTGACGGAAAGGCTGTCGGTACGTTTGGCTCGGCGCGCTATGCGTCCTATCTTGGCAAGAAGCCTACGGGTAATCTCGGCTGCCTTAAAGTTGAGACGGGAAGCATATCCGATGAGGAGTTGAAGCGCGCACCCTATTTCCGCTGCGCATCCATGTCCGGCCTTCAGTTGGATATCTACAACGACTATATCGGTGGTGAGGTGCGCCTCGCATACTACTTTGACGGCGAGAGGGAGATTCCTCTGACGGGGATATCAATCAGCGGCAAACTGTCGGATGCCCTTGCAAATATGCGGCTTTCCGATACGGCCACTGTTTATAAGGGATATTTCGGTCCGGCCTGGGCATCCTTTGGCGGCATCGAGATTGTGTGATGTTTCTTTGGGGTTAGAGGAATTGAGCGGATTTATGATGGCAGTATAGCGTGGTTAAATGTTACAAAAAACTTAAATCTTACCAAGAAAATAGTGGTAGTATTGACAAAAAATAAGAACGATGGTAAGATAAAAGAACAAAACAACAGGATCATATCAATCACGGACTATATCGTGCGGACGAATGTGAAGACATCCGGATGCGGATTGAGCCGGCGTGATGTACATGACGTAGATTAGCACATAGAAGGACGGGATTGAAAAAACCGTGTTTCTATGTGTTTTTTGGTTGAAAGGAGGATATATATGCTAAAAAAAGTAGTTAGTTTGTTTTGTGTGTTATGTCTAGTAATGAGTTTGGGAGTATCAAATGTTGTAGCTAGCGAAAATATACAAGAAGAGGCCACAATAGAAGTGCTTCTGGACGGGATATCTTCGAGAATTTCCAAAAAGATGTTAGAGGATGATCCAACAGTTATCCAACGGTATGAGAGCGAAATTGAGATGCTAGAACATGAATTGACCCTATTGGAAGTTCGATGTTTAACTGAAGAGGAACTTGAAGAGTATGGAGTATATCAGAATGATGTAGTAGCGAGAATTATTAAACCCGATCATTCAGACACAATAAAGTGGTACCTATATGAATCAACTGATCGTACATATAATTCAAAATCATATGATATACAAAGATTAATTGCGGTAGGATATGACGACGGTGCGT
>JAFQDI010000175.1 GCA_017416055.1 Lachnospiraceae bacterium | reverse complement strand
GTCGCCCCGCGATCCATCTCAACGGTGAGCCACTGCGTGATCTCCTCATATCGCTCACTGATAATCTTAATCTGCACCTGCCGCTTACCAATCACCAGCATCTGCTCCAACACCAGATTATAGGTTATGACCAGAAGCACACCGTACAAAATCTGCTCCACATCGGAAAAAACAGCCCGCACCAACAAAATCCCCAGATCAAAGACGGTGAGCAGCGCCGACACGGAAATGCCGGTGTATTTATTGATCACCAACGGCGGGATATCCATGCCACCTGTAGAGGCACCCTCACGAATAACCATTCCCAGGCCGATTCCAACCAGCACGCCGGCAAAAATCGTCGCCAAGAGCATATCATCCGTCAGCGGTCCGAGAGCCGTCGCCGCGAACTGCCAAAGTTGCAGGATTGCCGGATAAAAGAACGTACTGACCAAGGTGGTCGCTGCAAACTCCCAACCAAGAATCCACAGTCCAAGCAAGAACATGGTCACGTTGAACACTGCCACAAACGCCGTGATCGGCACATCAAAAAACTGCCAGGCGATCAATGCCAGTCCTGTCGTTCCTCCGGAAAGCATCTCGTGCGGAACGATAAAAAAAGCAACCGCAGCGCTGTAGATTATATTTCCCAGCAGAATCAACCCCAGTTTCCTTCCTTTTCGCTTCCATTCGATTCCCGCAAGTTTTTCCGACAACCCACACTTTTTCATGATCAAATCGCTCCTTCAACTCTGCTAATACATTAAAGCAAAAAAGCGACGGCCAAAAGGCCGCCACTCTCATCTTTTCATCTCAATCTGTACACTGTCAAATCGTCCGGACTCACTCCGGAATATATCGCTCAAAACAATCGGTTTTCCTGCATACATCGTCGTCACCAATCCCGAATATTTCTCTTATTTTAACATAGTTTCCCGATTTATGCAACTTTATTCGAAAATTCCGCGGATTTTCTCTGCGACAGCCTGTCCCAAGGCCACATGGCTCTCCGGCGTGAAATGAACGCCATCTCCGGGGCCGGGTTGTGCATAGTCCGCCGCATTGAGGAAATAACAACCGTATTCGTCCGCAATCGCTTTGTACACTCTCGGGTATTGTTTGCTCAGATAAGCACCCCACTCCCGGTAGAAGTTGTCATATACTTTAACTCTACCCTTCGGGTCGGATGGACGCACCTCAATCGGTGCCAACACCAAAATCTTCGGCGGTTCCACATTTCTTCCGGGCTTTTTATTTGCCTGAATGATCTCGATCAGTTCACGGATGCCCTTGCCCAGATCTTCTTCCTCCAAGCGATGGCTCAGATGCAGATCATTGGTCCCCAACATGATCACCACCAGATCTATAGGTCGATGACTCATCAGGCAGGGAAGCAGATAATCTTTTCCGTTTTTCCAGGGAGCATTGGCGGGACTATAGATGGTCGTTCTGCCACCCAGGCCCTCCTCAATCAATTCGTATGCATCACCCAGCTGTCTCTGTGCCACTCTCGTCCAACGAGTATTCTCATCATAACGCTCGGATGGCAGATCGCTGTCCTCCCAACGGGGAATGGATCCCCAGGTGTTGGAATCTCCATAACACAAAACGGTTCTCTTCATCATTGTACCTTCCCTCTCCTCAATCGTTTCATCACTTCGTTTTCACCACGGCCAAAATAATCGTGCAGCCGCTCGAATTCTTCGTAAAGTTTCTGATATACCGCCACATGTTCCGGGATCGGTTCATAGTGGTAGTCCTCCAGGTTGGCCATCCGTTTAACCGCCTCCTGCACTGTTGCATATCCTCCCGTTTCCTCTCCCGCTGCGGATGCCGCAAACATAGCTGCGCCCAGCGCAGCCGCCTGAGTGGATTTGCAGATGTAGATCGGTCGATTCAGAATATCTGCATAAATCTGCATGAGCAGTGAATTCTTCTTCGCGATACCGCCCACCGCATGAATCTTCTCCACATGAAGACCGGCCCGCTCATAGGACTCCATAATACTTCTGCTGCCAAAGGCAACACTTTCCAGCATCGCGCGGTACATTTCTTCGGGCTTAGTCTGGAGCGTCATCCCGAGCATCAAGCCGGAAAGCTCGGCATTGACCAGAATCGAGCGGTTTCCGCCCCACCAGTCAAGTGCCAAAAGTCCAGTCTCACCCGGCGCGTAGTTGGCAGCCTTTTCTGTGAGAAGAGTGTGCACCGACATTCCTTTTTCTCTTGCTTCACTGTGATACCTCTCAGGTACCATATTTTTCACAAACCAGGCAAAACTGTCCCCCAAACTCACCTGGCCGGTAGCATATCCATACCATCCGGGAAGATATCCACTCATGGTCGCCCCCGTCGTTCCCTCTACCGGAACCAATCGATCGCTGCAAACCAAAAAGCCTCCGGAAGTTCCCACAGAAAGTGCCACCGTCCCCAGCTCACTGACTCCGCATCCGGCCACTGCCGCATGGGCATCATAAAGTGCCACACCGACCGCAATCCCGGGGCGAAGCCCCAATTTTGCCGCCATCTCGTCTGTCAATCGACCGGAGCAATCGCCAATCGCCTTTATCTCTCCGCGCTGTTTTGTTCGGTCATAATCCCGAAGTTTCTCATCCAGGGCAGTATAAAACGTATTATCCGGGTATCCTCTTCCCTCTTTCCAAAAGGCCTTAAACCCGGCCATAGACTGGCTTCGCACTAACTTTCCGGTCAACTGCATCAGGAGCCAGTCCCCCGCCTCCATAATCAAATCCGCTGCTTCAAAAATCTTCGGAGCCTCGCGAAGCATCTGCAGTGCTCTGGGCATCACACACTCGCAGGAAATTTTTCCACCGTGTCGGGCAAGCATCTCCGGCATCTGTTCTTCCACCGCCCGGTGAACGATGGGTGCATATTCCACCGCACCGTGGTGTTTCCATAAAGCAACCCACGCAAATAATTCCTTCTCATACTCCGGCAAAAAGCACAGCGGCGTTCCATTTTTATCCAGGCTGATCAATGTACATCCGGTAAAATCCGCCGAAATTCCGATGATTTTCTCCGGCGCGATGCCGCTCTCTCTGACCACCTGAGGCACGATCGTATAAAGGGCATCCAGATAATCTCCCGGATGCTGAAACGCCCAGTCGAAAGGAACCGGTGTCCCGTCCGGAAGTTCGGTATCCAACACCCCGTGAGCATATTCCTTCACTGCCTCGGCCATCACCTCGCCGGTCCCGATATCTACCAAAATCGCTCTGGCAGACAACGTGCCGTAATCCAGGCCGATGGTGTATAGCTCTTTTCTCTGACTCTCCCTTGATTCCTTTACACTGTTCATGTCTTCCTCCCCAAAAGCAATAACGATCTCACCCTTGCTCCGTCTTGTTTTATCATACATCACCTTACAAATAATTACCAGTGTTTTATATCAAATTCTATCCCGTCAGCCTGTAAACGACCAAACGATGGGTCACGCAAAACGCATGACCCATCGAAACTATCACTTCTTT
>JAFQDI010000174.1 GCA_017416055.1 Lachnospiraceae bacterium | reverse complement strand
CGAAATATCACCAGTGATATTGATAATAACGTGAGATGCACCGGAGATAGTTGTCTCAAGAAGCGGGCTGGCAACTGCCTGCTGTACTGCTTCGAGAGCTTTGTCATCACCTTTTGCTTCACCAATACCAATGTGAGCGATACCCTTGTCCTTCATAACGGTCTGTACGTCCGCGAAGTCAAGGTTGATCAGTCCGGGAACATTGATCAGGTCAGTGATTCCCTGTACTGCCTGCTGAAGTACCTCATCAGCCTTCTTCAGTGCGTCAGGCATACTGGTACGACGATCTACGATCTCAAGCAGACGATCATTGGGGATGACGATCAAGGTATCAACAGCCTCCTTCAGACGCTCGATACCATTCAACGCATTCTCCATACGGGTCTTCGCCTCGAAACGGAAAGGCTTTGTCACAACGCCAACGGTAAGGATACCCATTTCCTTCGCCATGGAAGCAACAACAGGTGCTGCACCGGTACCGGTACCGCCGCCCATACCACAGGTAACAAATACCATATCTGCGTTCTTCAGTGCTGCTCTCAGTTCCTCAGAACTCTCCTCAGCTGCCTTCTCGCCTACTTCGGGCTTTGCGCCTGCACCGAGACCCTTGGTCAGCTTCTCACCGATCTGAAGAACGGTAGGTGCCTTGCAAAGCCGCAGTGCCTGCTTGTCTGTATTTACTCCGATAAATTCTACACCCTGTATATTCTCATCAATCATGCGATTGACTGCGTTGTTTCCGGCTCCGCCAACACCAATAACGATAATTTTTGCCGCGCTCTGCGGTTCATCAATTTTTATCTCTAACACGATAAATTTCCTCCCTATGCCTGCATTTTTCCGACTCTGCCAGTAATTGCTTATATTAAGAATATCATATCTTTTTTTTTGAAAATAATCAACCCTCAATTTAGAATTTTTGCGTTTTTTTCAGACTTTTTTCAACAGTTTTTGTTCTGTTTCTCCACACGTCACGATTCCCCGTCCGGTTTGAACCGATACTGCTGTTTCACCGCGTCCGGATCATAGCTGTCCAGATAAAGTGTTCCGGCACGTCCTGCCAGTTCCGGAAGGATCGCTCTCAGTTCAAGGATCTTCTCATCCATGTACCGGCTGCTGCCCAATTCCACCTTGATGCGGTCAACGTACAGTCTTGCATTCAAATTGCCATCGTAATAAACCTTATCCACCGCCAGATGATTCAGCGAAAGCAGCTGAGTCAGATTTAATACGGTGGTAAATATCCTCTCATTCTCCACTTTGATCGGTTCGTGCATCACGATCTGACTGAAGATAATTCCGGTGATCAGCGGAACGCCTTCCGTGTTCGTCGCTGCAGTCTCCACCACGATTCCGTCCTTGTCAAAGTACATAATACTTCCCATGTACTCAAGGCATGCGACGATATTTTTTTCGTAGACCATGATCTCCGCCGAGTGAAGTCCCGTCAACGTGATCTCATAGCGGGACACGAACGGAATGTCCCGATGTTCGCCCTGTTGTTCATTCCACCAGACTCTAAACGTCTGTCGATCCGTCTCCTCCGGAAAAATCAACTGTAACAGTTCACTGTCGCTGTAGTGGCTATTTCCCTCAACAGTGATCATCTCTAACCGCGTATCCTGAATAAACAAGTATCCAGCGACGGCAAGCAGGCCGAGGACCGCGACCAACAAAAACACTATGATGATTTTCCCTATCTTCGCGCCCTTTTTCATCGTTTCTCCTTACCTGCAAACTTTTATCTGATTGGATACGCTAAGCACCAGCCCCATCTCGATCAGCAGAAACAAAACCGAAGTTCCGCCGTAACTGATAAAGGGCAGTGTGATCCCTGTATTCGGTATCGTGTTCGTGACAACCGCCACATTGAGTATGACCTGAATCGCGATATGTGCCATCACGCCGGTCACCAACAGTGTTCCGAACAGATCCGGTGCATTTCCCGCAATCACCGCAAACCGCCAGAGCATCAGCAAAAACAGGACCAATACTGCTCCCGCTCCAAACAGCCCTAACTCCTCGCAGATGATGGAAAACACCATATCGTTCTGCGCTTCCGGCACAAAGCCCAGCTTCTGAAGACTCTGTCCGAGACCTTTTCCGAAAATGCCCCCGCTTCCGATGGCATACAGTCCCTGTAATACCTGAAATCCGCCTTCCAGCTTATACGCAAGCGGGTCAAGCCAGACTTCGATTCGTTCCAGCTGATAGGATTCGAGTATCCCTACCTCCACCAGCACACGGCGAAACGAGACAAACGCCGTGGCACAACCGGCAACGCCTCCCGCCGCCAGCGCAAACCGAAGTTTTTTCCGTGCCGCCACAAACAGCATGACAAACAAAATCCCCAGCAGAATAATACCGGTACTTAAGTTGTTGTCTGCAACCAAAATGATTACCGGAAAGCATAAAACCGCCAGTAAGATCATGACCGGCCAACGGTCCACTCGCTTTCCCAGTTTCGTGATCCACACGGCCAAAAACAAAATCATCGCCAGCTTAACCAGTTCTGCCGCCTGAAACAGCGAATGACCTCCGATGCCAAACCAACGTTTCTTTCCGTTCAGCTCCACACCGAACGGTGTGTAATTGACCAGAATCATCAGCGCCATGGCTCCACCCCAGGCTACCCAGGACAGAGAAAAGAAACGATGATAATCCAGACGGGACACCACGATCATCACCACCAAACCGCCTGCCAGGATGATGCCCTGTCGCTTGAAATAGTACAGTGAATCCCCCAGTTTCTTCGCCGCAGCATAGGAACTGGAACTCATCACCATCACCAGCCCAAACACAGCCAGCAACACAATCAGGACCAGCAAATGATAGTCATAATACCGATTTATTTTTTGAACACCTTTCACGGATCCTACGCCTCTTACTCTGTCATGTTCTGTCGGGCGTATTTGTCATGAACCGTTTACCTTCTCTATCCGGCTTTAGCGCTGCGCTTTACAGTGCTCTCGCCAGTTCTTTGAAGATGCGTCCACGCTCCTCATAATTTTTAAACATTCCCCAGCTCGCACAGGCCGGTGACAGCAGTACAGCGTCCCCGGGAACCGCCGCTTTTGCGGAGAGCTTCACCGCCTCCTCCATGGACTCGGCACGAAGAATATTGGTAAAGCCGGCTTTTCTCGCCGCTTCTTCGATTTTATCCGCGGTCTGTCCCAGAAGAACAAGGGCCTTGACCCGGTCTCCAAAGGATGCGATCCACTCATCGTAGTCGGAACCCTTGTCATAGCCACCGGCGATCAGTACCGTCGGTCTGACCATCGCCTTCACCGCCTGAATAGCCGCATCAGGGTTCGTTCCCTTGGAATCATTGTAATATGCTACACCGTCCTTCTCGACGGTGAACTCAATCCGGTGCTCCACCGGTTGAAATCTTCTCAAAACGCTGCGGATCGTGTCCACCGGCACACCCATCGCCCAGCCGACGGCGATCGCAGTCATCGCGTTCTCGTAATTGTGACGGCCGAGGATCTGCAGTTCATCTGTCGCCACCATGTCCTCACATACACCGTCATGGGCAAACAGGATATGGTCATCGCGAAGAAACAGTCCCTCAGTCAGTTCTCTCGCGCTGCTAAAGAAAATCACCTTTCTGTCCAGCTGCTCACCGAACGCTCTCAGCACAGGATCCTCGTAATTCAGTACACACACCTCATCCGGCATCTGGTTCTTTGTCACCGATTCTTTCACCTCAATATAACTCTCCATCGTCAGATGACGGTCGAGATGATCCGGCGTAATATTGGTGATCGCACTGACTGCGGGATGAAAATCTACGATGGTCTCAAGTTGAAAACTGCTGACCTCAGCCACCGTCACCGACTCTTCCGACATCTCAAGTGCTTTCTCCGTATAGGGAATGCCAATGTTTCCCACTACAAAAGAGGACGGATAATGTGCCGCCAGAAGCTCTCCCACCAGTGCAGTGGTCGTCGTCTTTCCGTTGGTTCCGGTGATCGCGGCAACCTTGCCCTTTCCAAAGCGGTAGGCCAGCTCGATCTCACTCCAAATCGGGACCCCGCACTCTCGCAGCACTTGCACAAACGGCATCCTAAGCGGAATACCGGGGCTGATGACACAAGCTTTACAAACCTTCGCTGTCTCCGTTGACAATTCACCCAGTACCACGGAGACATTCTCATGAAACGCCAGTTTCTCGCGGATTTTCTCCGGGTCCAGCGAAACATTTCCATCATATAAAATCACGGAAGCACCGGTCTTTAACAGCAGTCTCGCCGCACCGATCCCGCTGATACTGCATCCGGCTACCAGATAAGTATCTCTCATGTTTTCTCCTTTCGCAGACTGCTTTACAGCGCCAAATATCCCAACAGGCACATCAGTGCAGTCACCGTGCTGAACACGGTAACCACTCTCGTCTCAGACCATCCTCCCAGCTCGAAATGGTGATGGATGGGGGACATACGGAACAGTCTCTTTCCCTTGGTGATCTTGAAATAGCCCACCTGAAGGATGACGGAAACCGTCTCCATCAGATAAATAAATCCGATGATCAAAATAAACAGAGGCATCTGCATCATAAAAACGGACGAAACCACAAATCCGCCCAACGCAAGGGAGCCGGTATCTCCCATGAACACCTTTGCAGGATGAACATTGAACAACAAAAAGCCCAGAAGACTTCCCACTACCGCAGCGGTCACCGGCTCAATGCCGTGATTCTCTCCGCAGGATACTGCAGTCAAAAAGATCGCAACCAACACGGTAACGCTGGCGCACAGCCCATCCAGTCCATCAGTCAGATTTACACCATTGTCGGTTCCCAGCGTCGTCACAAAAAACAGCGGCACAAAGAACCAGCCAATATCCAGCTGATATCCATTCAGGAAAGGGATTCGGATCGTCGTCGCCACATCCTCAGTATACATCAAATAAAAGCAGAAAATACCTGCGATCACCGTCTGACCGATCAACTTCTGAATCGGATTCAGCCCCTCTGAACGCTTCATCACAACCTTCATGTAATCATCCAGAAAACCGATCACTCCGAATCCAATGGTCACGAACATCACGGGAATGATCTTCGGATAATCTTTCACGAAGAAAAGGCAGGTGACCACAATACTGATCATAAACGCGATACCGCCCATGGTCGGCGTACCTGATTTCTTCATATGGTCCTTCGGGCCCTCCTCGCGGATCTGCTGCCCGAATTTTAAACGCTTTAAAAACGGAATCACTGCCGGACATGCGATGGCACTGATACAGAAACTGATCAAAACGGCAAATACTGCTGTGTAGTTCATACTCTATCCTCCAATTTGTAAACCCAATCTGCAAAAAAAGTATAATTCGTTTCCGCAAAAGAATCAAGTAGATTCCTGTGAAATTCCAAGATATGGCAATATCTTTTCAAAAATATCCGCAATAACCGGTGCCGCGATAGTCCCGCCGTAATAAACTCCCACCGGCTCATCGATGGTAACCAGCGCGATCACCTGCGGGTCATCCGCCGGTGCAAATCCGATGAACGAAGAAATGTATTTTCCGCTTCGTCTGGGGAGTTTCTCTGAAGTTGCGGTCTTTCCTCCCACGGAAAAGCCGGCCACCTGACCATTCTTTCCGGTTCCCTCGCTCACAACCTTCTCTAACAGCTCCCGCATCGTCCGGCTGGTCGCCTCCGACACGATACCTTCGGTTGTCGGATAGCTCAGCTTTTCGATCCGTGAGCCGTCACTGCTCTGGATCTTCATCCCGAAATGGGGTGTAATCCGATTTCCTCCGTTGATAATGGAGCTCACGGTGGTCACCAGTTGGATCGGCGTAATCTGGAATGACTGTCCAAAGGACATGGTTGCCAACTCCACCTCACCGATATTGTCCGGTTTGTGCATGATTGTTCCCGCTTCGCCCGGAAGATCGATTCCGGTCCTCTTCATCAATCCAAACTTCGCCAGATAATCATAATATTTCGCCGCACCAAGTCTCAATCCGGTCTCGATAAACACCGGATTGCAGGAATTCATGATCCCATCAACAAACGTCTCTGAGCCATGCCCGGCTGTCTTGTGACACCGGATCCTGCGATCTTCCACGATTTTGTAACCGGGACAGAAAAACGTACTTTCAGTGGAAACCACACCCTCTTCCAGCCCTGCCGCTGCCGTCAGAATCTTGAATGTCGAGCCGGGCTCATAGGTATCGTTGATGCAGCCATTTCGCCACATGGCATTGAGCTGATTCAGATATTCTTCGTTCGTGCGTTCTGTCTCACTCTCCGTGGATAAGGTGTACGGATCATTCAGATCAAATTCCGGGACATTGACCATAGCATATACTTCACCGTTCTGCGGATTCATCACGATGATCGACACCGCCTTTGCCTGCTTTTCCTGCATGACCTTTTGAGCCATCTGCTGAGCATACAACTGGACATTCACGTCCAACGTAAGATAAAGATTCTCTCCTGCCTCCGGCTCGACACGAAGCTCCGCCGCATTTTCAATTTCCACTCCTGCCGCGTCCGCCAGGGAAAGGATCAGTCCGTTCTCACCTTTCAATGTCTCCTCATAGACCACTTCCAGGCCGATGATTCCCTGGTTATCACTTCCGGTGAACCCAAGTACCTTCGATGCCATGGTCCCGTAAGGATAATATCGACGGTAATCCTCATCGACTTTCACACCGTCAAGATCAAAACTGCGGATTCGCTCACCGATCTCCTGATCCACGTTTGTTTTAATGATCTCTCTTGAGGAGTATTTTTCCACCAGCTTCCGGACTCTAGCCTCATCCATCTTAAGTTCCCGTGTCAGCACGTCGATCACTTTTTCCGGATCTGTCACCTGATTATAAATGACCGAAACGGTGCATACCGCCTTGTTGGTGGCGATTATCGTACCGTTCCGGTCATAGATTAATCCTCTGGCCGCCTTTATCGTCCGCTCACGGTAATGAAGATCGTCGGCCATTGCCGTATAATGATCTGCTTCAGCGATCATCAGAAAAGCACATCTGCCGATCAGCAGGACAAAAACCAGTCCCGCCGTCAGAAAACAGAAAAATATTTTTTTGCGATGAATGGTTCTGGTCAGTTCCACTTATCCGCCTCGAAGGTTCCGTTTTTACAGGTTATTCATCATCGGCAAAAAACATACCCTCATCACGGACTTTCACCCTCTGTGCTGAGCGCGGGACCGGAAGCTTCTTCGCTCTCTGCCGTCTCACCGGGAACTTCTTCACCGTTTTCTCCCTGTTCCGGATTCTCTCCCGGAGTTTCCTCTCCGTTCTCGCCCTGCTCCGGATTCTGGTTGTCCGGATTCTCCGGCTCTTCGTCGGATCCATCAATATCCACACCATAGCGATATTCGATCACATCACGCCAAATCGCGTTGGCCAGTCTGACTGTGTAACCACCGGTGGACTGATCCGGCACATTCGGCTCATCGATCACTACCATGATAAACAGGTTGGGATCGTCATAAGGTTCAAAGCTTGCCAAAGAAACCACGTACTTACCGTTTCCACGGGGGTATTTCTCTGCGGTACCGGTCTTTCCTCCCACAGGATAGCCCTCAATGTCTTCCCAAATACTGGAGCCGTGAAGCACTTCGTACATCGCATCCTTCAGGAAATTAGAGGTGTAACTGCTCACCGTCTGTTTTACTACCGTCGGCTCAATATTCTTCACGATCTCACCGTCGGCGTTG
>JAFQDI010000173.1 GCA_017416055.1 Lachnospiraceae bacterium | reverse complement strand
GACAATTGTACTGTCAGAGCGGGAAGCCGAAACTTATCCGGTTCACTTGTATACGATGGCAGCAGACCGTATCGGTGTGAAGCATGATGATTTTATTCTGGAAAATGAACAGATAAGAGCGTGCATTGACAACAAGAGCGGCCGTTTGATCTCATTGGTGGACAAACGCACCGGAATAGAAACGATTGCGAACGGAATCGGCGCAGGATTTACTTACGTGGAGACAGAGGTTAACGGCATGACTGCCTGGACGATCGGAAGACATTTGAAAGATATTCCGGTAGATCGGTGTACGGATCTGAAGCTGAAGCTGGACGGAAAACTCCGCAAAAGCGTGAAGGCAGTGTACGAGATAAACGATTCGAAGATCGAAGTGGTATATAGTCTGGATCGAGGTGCGTCTGCACTGAAAATGACGCTCAAGATCGACTGGCGGGATCACGGCATGGGAAAAGATATGCTTCCGCTGTTAGACTATCGTGTTCCCATCGCGTATGAGACCGATGAATACCAGTATGATATTCCGGTGGGATCAATCAGGAGAAAGGAAAACCATAACGATGTACCGGCCCTTCAATACGGCATGGCTCTTCATAAAACGGGAACCGGCAATGCGATCTTGATCAGTGACAGCAAGTACGGATATCGCGGAGCAGACAACACGCTTGCATTAACCCTGATCAACAGCGCAATCAATCCGGACCCCTATCCGGAGAGAGGCATTCATCGAATCACGCTTTGGCTGGGAACCTGCACTGCAGATGAGAAAAAGGCGGAGGAGATGGCCACCGGATTGAACCGTGGTCTGCTCTACCAGCCGTCCAACTGCCATACCGGAACGTTGCCGATGGAGTACAGCCTTTTGAAGGTGGACGGAGAAAATGCCGTGGTGTCGGGCATCCTTCCCGATGAGGACGGAAGCGTTCTGGTTCGTGTATATGAAACGGCCGGACAGAGTGCCTGGGCGAAAATAACGTTCAATCAGGCAGTGGAGGAAGCAACGGCAGTTAATCTTAAGGGTGAATCGTTACCGGAAAAGACGAAGATCGAGGGAAATCAAGTGCTTCTTAAGCTTGAGCCATATTCGATTGCGGCAGTTAGAGTACGGTTGGCGTAACAGTATGGAGAAAAAAAGATGAGTGAGCGGCTGAAAAATTATCTTATCAACAGAGAACATCATCAATTCCGAAGGGATGATGTGGAAGTTCAGACGATTGCCGAAGAATTTATGGCGGCCAAATTATGTCCCAAAGAGCGCATGACCAGACGGTTCGAACGTTTAGCGAAAGCAGAGACTCCGGTGCTTCTTCCGGAGGAGAAGATTTGCTTTATGCGCACCGTCAAAACGATCCCGGATTGCTTTACTGCAGAAGAATGGGCAGAGATCAAGGAAAAGCATTATATCCACGAGCTTGGCTATCTGTCAAACCTCTCTCCGGACTACGAACGCATTATCGCGGTTGGCCTGTTGGAAGCGAGAGAAGATGCCGATGAGTATGGAAAGCGAGTGATCGATGCAATCATTGATTTGGCTGACCGATACAGAAACCAGGCGATTCTGGAGGGAAAGACAGAACTGGCAGCGGTACTCAAACAAGTGCCGCGCTATGGGGCAACCTGCTTCTATGAAGCACTGCAATTTTTTCGGATCATCCACTTCTCGTTGTGGCTGGAGGGAAATTACCATAACACGGTAGGCCGTTTTGATCAGTATATGTACCCCTATCTGAAAGCAGATATGGAAAAGGGAATGTATACCGAAGAAAGTGCGTTGGAACTGGTGGAGGACTTTTTCTTAAGCTTCAACAAAGACAGTGATCTGTATCCCGGTGTGCAGCAGGGCGATAACGGTCAGAGTATGGTTTTGGGCGGTATGGACGAGAACGGCAAAGAAGGGTTTAACCTTCTTTCCGAACTTTGTCTGAAGGCCAGCAAAAACCTGATGATGATTGATCCGAAGATCAATTTGCGCGTGAGTAAAAATACTCCGGTCAGAGTTTACGAGCTGGGAAGCGAACTGACAAAGGCCGGGCTCGGCTTTCCGCAGTATTCCAATGATGACGTGGTGATCGACGGCCTGCAGAAATTGGGGTACGAGCTGAAGGATGCCAGAGACTATGTGGTAGCGGCGTGCTGGGAGTTTATTATTCCGAAGGTGGGAGCAGATGTGGCCAATATCGGTGCGCTGTCTTTCCCCAAGGTGATCGATATCTGTTTGCATGAATATCTGACGGAATGCGACACCTTTGAAGAATTTTTAGATAAGGTGAACGCGGAGATCCGGAAAGAATGCGACCGCATCTGCGATAGCGTAAAGGATCTTTGGTTCGTTCCGTCTCCGTTTATGAATGTAATGATGGACGGAGGCATCTATGAGGGCGGAAAGTACAATCATTTCGGTATACACGGTACCGGAGTGGCAACGGCCGCAGATTCGTTGGCAGTCATCGGAAAATATATTTATGAGGAAAAACGGTTTTCTAAGGAAGAATTGATCGAGGCGGTTGACTCTGACTTTGCAAAGCATGGCGAGTTGCTTCCTGTGCTGCGCTACGAAGCACCGAAACTGGGGAATAACGAAGCACTGCCGGACGAGATGCTGGTTCGGTTGCTGGATATGTTTGCAGATGGATTGAAAGGAAAACAGAATTGTCGCGGAGGAGCATACCGTGCGGGAACCGGTTCCGCCATGTACTATCTGTGGCATGCGAATGAGATCGGGGCATCTCCGGATGGACGAAGAAAGGGAGAACCTTTCGGAACGAATTTTTCTCCCAGTCTGTTTGCCCGGATCAAAGGACCGTTGTCGGTTATTCAATCCTTTACCAAACCGGATTTCACGACAAAGATAAACGGTGGACCGCTGACATTGGAGTTTGCCGCATCGATGTTCAAGGACGAGGACAGTGTGAAGAAAGTGGCATCACTGGTCAAGGCTTACATCGATTTGGGTGGCCATCAGATGCAGTTGAATGCGGTAAATACGGAAAAGCTGAAAGCTGCACAGGCCAATCCGGAGGAACATAGACAGTTGGTTGTCCGCATCTGGGGTTGGAGTGCTTACTTCGTGGAACTGGACAAGGAATATCAGGATCATGTGCTGCGCAGGCAGCAGTATACATTGTAAGAAAGGGAGAGATGGGTATGCAGGGAACCATATTTGATATCAAGGAATTTACGGTCCACGACGGACCGGGTTCCCGCATTACTGTGTTTCTCAAAGGATGTCCGCTCAGGTGCAGATGGTGCCACAATCCGGAAGGATTAAACGTTGAAAAACAACTAATGTACAAAAGCACCTTCTGTACCCATTGCGGCAGATGTAAGGTGCCGTGCGCTCATCCGGAATGTCAGCCTTTGGGCAGATGTATACATGCCTGTGTGAATGGGTGCCTGACGGTTGCCGGGGAGGAGGTTAGCAGCGAGGAGTTGGCAGAACGGCTCGGGAAAAACGCTCATATATTAAATCTGATGGGTGGAGGCGTCACGTTCTCCGGCGGAGAGCCTATGCTGCAGGCGGATTTTGTGTGTGATACGGCACGAAAACTTGGTGATATACATAAGGCGGTTCAAACCAGTGGATTTACCGATACGGAGACGTATCAAAGAGTGATCGATTGTGTTGACTATGTAATGCAGGATATCAAACTGGTGGATAAAAAGCTGCATAAGCAGTATACCGGTGTCACCAATGAGAAGATTCTCCGAAATGTGGAATGGTTGAAAAAAAGCGGGAAAACGTTTGTTTTTCGGGTGCCGTTGATTCCGGGAATTACCGACACCGAGGAAAATCTGAAAGCGATCTCAGCAATCGTAGAAGACTGCAGGACGGAGCTGATGCCATACAATGAATTTGCGGGAGCCAAATACAGCATGATGGGAATGGAATATTCCCTGGGTACGGAAAAAAATCGGGAAGCGGATTTTACTGCGTATTTCGCAAATGCAGTGTTGTTAGCATGAGTGTTATCGACCAATACGTTAAGTGATGAGGTGGATATGAAGATACTGGAAGCGTACATAAACCTTGCAAATGGAAAGAGGAAAGATTACCCGGTAAAGGTGGAGATAAAGCAGATCGGCGATGTACAGGCCGTTTATTTTGATGGATTTTCCAATCGTCCACTGGATGGGGAATTTGGCGCAGGGATTGAGATTGAACTGAACGATATCTGCGGCTGGATGGCAGACTATCGCCACAGTGAGTATTGGTGTTGCCCTGCATTTGGAACGGAGTTGGGAGACATTCCGGAGGAAACGCAAGGACTGGTTGTTAAAAAAGAAAACGGTTCTTACGGTGTGTTTTTGCCGGTAGTGTCGGAGCAATATAAGTGTGTTCTGGAAGGATCGGAAAAAAATACCGTGCGGGCAAAGCTGTTCAGCTGGTATGACAAACTGACCGCTTGTCGTGCGCTGGCGTTTTTGTATGCAGAGGGAGAAGAGCCTTACGAATTGCTGGAAAAGTGTTGTAAGACCGGTCTTGATTTGCTGGGCACCGGCTATCGGACCCGAAAGGAACGCAGATATCCGAAACTGTTTGAATATTTGGGCTGGTGTAGTTGGGATGCGTTCGAAATCCGCGTGGATGAGCAGGGACTTTTGGCGAAATGTCAGGAGTTTCAGGAGAAAAACATCCCGGTAAAGTGGGCAATCATCGACGATATGTGGGCGGAGGTGCATGATTTTTACGGTGTGCAGTATAAAGACAGACCACAGATGTTCAAACTCATGCATGCCTCCAAATTGTCCTCGTTTCAAGCAGACCCCGTTCGCTTCCCCCACGGATTAAACGATTGTATCAAGAAGATGAATGAATTTGGTCTGACGGTGGGAATGTGGCACCCGACGACGGGTTACTGGATGGGAATTGATCCGGAGAGTGCTCTTTACCGTGAATACAAAGATTGCCTGATTTTGACAGAAGATGGAAGATATGTACATAGTCCGGAGAGCGAGAAAGCATTTCGCTTTTATCATGGATTCCATGACTATTTGAGAAAATGCGGCGCAGAGTTTGTCAAGATTGATAATCAGAGTATGACGCGTCGCTTTTATAAACAGTATGGTCCGGTAGGACAGGTGGCAAGACAGTTCCATGATGCGATGGAAGCTTCGGTGGGGCAGCATTTTGACAATCAGATGATCAACTGTATGGGTATGGCCAATGAAGATATGTGGAATCGAAGTGTCAGTCCGATTGCCCGGTGCAGTGACGACTTCCTGCCGGAAAATAAAGCGTGGTTTACGAAACATATTTTACAGTGCTCCTATAACAGCTTGATTCAAGGGCAATTTTATTACTGTGACTGGGATATGTGGTGGACTGATGACGGTCAGGCAGAAAAAAACAGTATTTTGCGCGCAATCAGCGGCGGTCCCATCTACGTCAG
>JAFQDI010000172.1 GCA_017416055.1 Lachnospiraceae bacterium | reverse complement strand
TCCCTGCCCATGCGGAAGCGGAAAGAAGTATAAGAAGTGCTGTGGAAAGTAATTCATAACGAAACAACGCCCTGTGTTCAGTCACGGGCGTTGTTTCGTTTAAGAGAGGACTTCAATGAGAGATAAACCTTGGGGAAAGATTAATTAAATGAAGGCGGGGTTCCTTTAAGATCGGTGAAACGGCTGTCCTCCGGTGACGGTTCGGACAGATTAAAATATATCTGTGCTGCCTCGGTGGTACCGAAGTCCCGGTTTGAACCGGTGTTCATAATTTTGTTGAATGCCTCGCGGAACATAGCATTGTGTGCCTCCTCGCGATTGAGCAGAAAATCAATGGTATCTTTGACTTTTTTATCGTTGATCTGGCGATAAAGGTATTCGTAGACCACTTTTGCACGTTGCTCAGATGCGATATTGGAGAGCAGGTCTGCGCAAAGATCGCCGGTCACTGTGACATAATCGCCGGTCCAGGAGTAGCCGGAGGCATTGATCAGGCCGGGATTTAAGCCTAATAACACATGAGTTTGGATCTCACCGGCAGGGACTCGCGCAGCGTCCACATCATGACCGTTCAAGAGATTGATGGTCTGCGCCACCATCTCCATGTGTCCAAGCTCCTCAGCGGCGATATCTAAAAAAAGATCTTTGATTTCCGGGTCTTTGATTCGGAAGCTCTGCGACATATACTGCATAGCAGCTTTGAGTTCACCGTTGGCTCCACCGAGCTGTTCCTGTAAAAGCGCTGCGTATTGGGGATTGGGTCTTTCCACGGAAACCGGATGGAAGAGTTGTTTTTCGTGTTTGAACATAGATAAGATCTCCAGTCTTTTTTTAAATATTTTTTCAAGAGGAGAAATGAAATATACATACAAGTTGTGCGCAAGAAGGAAAAAGATTTAAAAATAGAAAAAATCACTTGTCATAAAATAGAATTTATGCTATCGAAGCTAGCGATTGCTGCATACAGTATATCTGACTTTGAACAGCAGATGGATGTAATGTAAACAACAACGTCAGAGCGCGGAAATTTATAGTGTGCTCTGACGTTTTTTACTTTATAGGAACTTCGTTTCTATAAAGTAAAAACGCTCCGCGGGATGCGCACTGCGCGCGTATGGAAGATGTCGCGATGCGACCGCGCTCGGCGCGAGAATCTCGCGAGCGAGATTCTTTGTTCTATTGCAAGCGAAAATGTATGTTAGGCTTTTTCGTTTGAGTTATTACAAGATGTATGGGGAATCGAAACAGAAAATCACAAGATAGATGGAGGTGGCACAGCATCAGGAGTGTGTATTATTCGGTCTATATAAATGTTCTGCGAAAAATACAAGGAAATCCCCTGACGGGAGTTGATTTACTCTTGTCAAAAGAAAAACAATGTCGTATAATACAGAAAGGTAGGATTAAAATTACTCTAGGTGTGCTATGCGCTAACGAAGGTTCTGCGTTTGTTTGCATGCCGAAAATGCGATGAAAGGAGAAGTTGCGATGCATATTATTCATGGAGAACAGGGTGATGTAGCACATTCCCATCATCACGAGCATGAGCATGAAAACGGTTGCTGCTGCGGACATGATCACGATCATGACCACGGGCACTGCCATGAGCATGGTCACGACCACGGTCATTGCCACGATCACGAGGGAGGATGCTGCTGCCATAAGGAGCAGGACGAGACCCTTGCGTTATTGACCTACATGCTTGATCACAATGTACACCACGCAGCCGAGCTTGAGGCGGTGGCGGCAGAACTTCGAAAGAAGGGGAAGACCGCGGCGGCGGATATGATTGACAAAGGCGTGATGGATTTCCAGACGGCGAATATGCGCCTGAAGGTTGCATTGTCCATGCTTGCCGAGGCATAAGGAGGTTTTAATATGTGCCTTGCATCAGTATATGGAAAGCAGAATGATACCGAGACGCTGATCATGAAGAATGTTACACGGGTGGAAGTGAGAGAAGATAAGGTTTATCTCTATGACATCATCGGCAAAGAGACGGTGGTTGAGGGAAAACTTACCTTGGTTGATTTGACCCGGAGTATTGTGCAGATTGAGTGTCCGGCTTAAGACTGCAAAGTTAGACGGAGGTATTTATGGCTTATACAATTGCCGTTGCCGGAAAAGGCGGCGTCGGAAAGACCACTCTGTGCGGACTGCTGATCCAGTATCTTTGCGGACTGGAGAAGGGGCCTGTGTTGGCGGTGGATGCCGATGCGAACTCCAATTTGAATGAAGTCTTGGGCGTTGAGGTCGAGGCTACCCTTGGAGATATCCGTGAGGAGATCGCGAGAGCCGAGATGATGAGACCCAGTCCGATTCCCGCAGGCGTATCAAAACAGGACTACGCAGAGTACAAATTCAATTCCGCACTCATTGAGGAAGATGATTTTGACATGTTGGTCATGGGAAGAACGCAAGGATCCGGATGCTACTGTTATGTCAACGGATTGTTGACTTCACAGTTGGCGAAGATTTCTAAAAATTATCAGTATATCGTTGTGGACAACGAAGCCGGTATGG